>JBFYUA010000266.1:0-3469 GCA_041300305.1 Dehalococcoidia bacterium
CAAGGGCGAATAAAAACGGATAAACTATTTTGAAAAGCCCGACGATGTCCATATCAAGCAACAGGGAATAGGCCGGCGCCAGTATGACTATGCTGAGGCAGGAGTTGATATTGAATGGCGCAGCGGCGTTCCACCAGCCGTTCTCCAGCACCAACCAGGCCCAATAGCGCTCCTGGTGGATATCACTGCCCACCAGGTAACCGGATATCAGCGTCGTCTGGTAGAGGAGCGCCAGCGACAGCATAAATATCATGAAAGGATAGACAGAGGGCGGGATGAACTTATTGAAGGCGGCCAACCCGATGATAAGGGCAATGGTAAGGTAGAGAACGTAAATCAGCACATTGTTGTGATGGACGTTTACCAGGCCGGCGCCCAGGATGGCCAGCAGGGGCAGCAAAATTGCCAGCAGGCAGGGAGCAGGGTTGGCGCGGACAGATTGCCACGCCCTGCGGACTCGCAATGACGTTTTTGGTTGGGCCGCTTCCCTGTCCGCGGTGGTTGGCAGGATTGCTTCGTCGCCTGCGGGCCCCTCGCAATGACGTTTTTGTGCGGACAGCAGGCAGAGCAGCAGGAAGGCCGGGGTGATTATCAGCAGCAGCGGCAACAGCGCGATGGGCCTGGAGATGCCCAGGGGAGGCAGGGCAAAATTGGCTATTAGCCCCATTGCCATGTCAAAGGCCAGGCTGAGCCCTACCGCATAGAGCAGGCCCTCGATGATATGTATGTTGTGGACCCTGAGTATCCTGAGCAGGAGCAGGCCGGGGATGAAGCTGAGGAAGCAGAAGCCGATAAGCTGCCTGAGGACGGGTATCCCTATGCCGAGTGCATCCAACCCGGTCAGCCCGAGCAGGGCCGCAAACAGGATAACGGAGAGCAACAGGCATTTGTTAAGCGGCCAATCGTTTATAGCTGTCATAGCTGTGTCCTGTTTATAAATAATCCGGCTGTATCATTCAGGATTGCTTCGCTTCGCTCGCAATGACGAGAGTAGGATGGTGGTTGCCCTGCTATGGCTTCCGTCCGTAGATTATCTCGAACCAGCCGAAGAGCTTAAAGGGCGCCCGGGTGCGGATGCCGTTTTCGTGGCGGGAGATAAACCTGGAAACGGGCAGGGGAAAGCGGTTCCAGACGAAAGATGCCGCAGCATATTCGACTGAGGTAAGCCCGGCAGCGGCGAAGGTATACCTGAGTTTCAACGGCGACAGCGCCCTTTCGTGAGGCACCAGGCCGGTTATGCCAGGTTTAAGGGTGTTGAAGATGTTCATCAGCAGCCCGGAATGGTTGAATACGTTGGGTTCCATGGCCAGGACATGGCCACCGGGCCTGGTGACCCGGGTAAACTCTTTTAAGTAAATTTTCATGTCACCCTGCCCCACCAGGTGGTGCAGCAGCCCGAAACAGACGGTGAAATCGAAAGAATTGCCGGGGAAGGGCAGGTCCCTGACATCCGCCATCAGGCCTGTAAAGCCCTTGGCGGCGAACTGCTTGAGCGCCGTGGCGGAGAGGTCCACGCCGGTGATTTTGCGCGAGGCCTGGCCGACGAAAACGGCGTCTTCACCGTCACCGCAGCCGAGGTCGAGGATGTCGGAGCCGGCATGGCACCCCAGTGAGACCAGTGTATCATATATCCTGGAACGGACAACGCTGTGGGCGAAATAATGTCCCGGCGGATATCCTCCCGCCCTGCCCGCGGCGGTGGTCCCGCTCTCCCACCATTTCTTTTCGGCTTCCCGGGGGTCATATCCGGCGGGTTTGGAATTGCTTTGTCTCATGGCCTTGTACGTGGTCACAACGCTTAGTAAATCCCCAGGTTGTCCTTTTTCCCCAGTTGACCGGCGACCTCACGCTCCTGCTTGGAGCGCAGCAGCCCCGCCACGCCGTAAGCCAACGGGGTGAGGGGCGACTTCATGACTAACCTGGCCAGGGCATCGCTGGAAAAAAGCAGGCGTGAAGCAGTGTCTATAAAAGTCTTTTTAACGGTAAACTTCCTGATGTGCTGCTGCCAGTCCGCGTTTATCTGCGTGTCCGTGAGACCGGGGGAGCCGAGGCCTGCCCGCGCGGCTATGGAGATATGCCTGATACGTTGAGGGTCGAATCCCATTAATCTTGCCCCCAGTGCATCTGCAGCCACGGTGTTATCGGCAAAAAGCAACAGGCCGGTCTTCACGGCTGTGCCGTACATGGGGCCATGATTGTCAAGGGCGTGTATGCCGTCCACAATGATAAGCTTCGGCTTGAGACGCCGGGCTATGAGGGCGAGCTTATAGTCCAGGTCCTGGTGCCGCAGGCACCGCATGGTATCGGGAACGCAACCCCAGGAGTTTTTCAAGCTCAGGGTAACGGTGGTCATGACATGCACCTTGAGCACCGGCAGGGAGATGAAACAGTCCACTTCCTCCAGCAGTAACCGCGGCAGCTCCACCTCTACGGTTTTATCACATATTTTCTCCCTTATTATGGTTGAGGGCAGAGTGGACAGGTTGACCAGTTCGGCGGAATTTTCTTTACATATCCGGTACAGGCCGTGTCCCCGGAAGGACTCCTCTGCGCTGAAAGAATGGTTGCCGCCATCGGATTCGCCCACTATGACACGCGCGGCCTTGCCTTTCAGTATCCCCAGCAGGGCCTGCAGCAGTCCAGGTGTGGTGGTGATGCCCTCTTTATAGCGGGGAAAGGTAAGGTTGGGCTTGATAAAGACCGTGGAGTTTTTGTTGACGTGCCTTTCCCAGCCGATGAAATCCAGGCCTTTTACAAGTGAATCCGCAAGGTTGTCCCCTGATTTCACCACACAGGCACGCTGCGTGACGCCGTTGTTGTTATTCATTTTTGTTGCCATTCAATCCATTCGACGAGGACAGATCGCCACGCTTCCTGCTACGCCTGCGGCTCGCAGCTTCGGCTCACCGCGATGACGTTTTTGCGCCCGCCGCGAGTCCGGCAGGTTAAAACCTGGCGCAGGCCTCGATTTTATCCTGGTTGGCCTTGATCCACTCATATACCCTGGGCACGCCGGCCCGGACGTCCGTTTTGGGATTGTAGCCCAGCACTTTGCGCGCCTTTTCTATAGAGGCGCGGCGGCGTATGATAAGGTCCCAGTCCCTGCGCGGCTTGAACAGGTACTCGCTATTATTGCCGGTGAGGTCGTTTATCCAATTTCCCAGGTCGATAATTTTGGTCTCGGTCTCGGAGGCGAGGTTAAAGGCGTCCCCGACGGCTTCGGGGACTATGCCGCAGAGCAGTGTGCCCTCAACGATATCTTCTACAAATGTGAAATCACGTGTCTCTTCACCTGTGCCGGTTATGGGCAGCGATTTCTTGTGCATGGCCCACCAGGTGAAATTGGGTATGACGTTGCGGTAAGCACCGGGTATCTCACCGGGACCGAAAACGTTGAAGTAGCTCGAGGCAACCACGGGCAGCTTGTAATAGTTATAAAAGAAATTGAGATAAAGCTCGCCCAGCAGCT
>JBFYUA010000058.1:0-13539 GCA_041300305.1 Dehalococcoidia bacterium
GAAGCCAACAGCCGGGCATAGGCTTCGCCGATCCCGGACGATGCCCCGGTGACCATTGCCGTTTTAAACAGCCTGTTTACCATATCAACCTCGCATAACAAAAAAACCCTACAGGAACACAGTCCCGCAGGGCTTAATGATACATGTATTTTAAGCTAAAATTAAACTTTTTTCCGGCCGGGTGTCAGGACAACGCCATGAAGCCGCCATTTCTTTTTCCAGGAACCTATGCAGTATAAACTCCGCAGTGGTCATATTATTGGCGAAGGGGATATTCTGGATGTTACAGGACCGGAGCAAATCCAAAATGCCGGGATCATCCAGGCGCAGCATTGGCTCATGCAGGAATATGACCATCCTCAGATTGCCACTGTTTACCAGTCCGGCCAACCGCAGATAGCCGCCTTCGGATCCGCGAGGTAGGAGGTCCAGGTCAATTCCCGTCATATTCCTGATGACCGGTCCGCTATCTAAGGTGGTAATTACGGAGTGTTTAGCTATCCCACCGTGGTACTTTTGCACGAGAGTCACCAGGTCCCGGATTTTGGAGTTCTGGGCCGTCAACGCCATATCAAACATAGCTTTCATATTCCCTCCTTATCCGTATCTTAGCCCCAAAAGGTTATCCTGGTGTTAACAGCAGGTTAAATATCCATGAAATTTAGGCGGCCGGATATTTAACCTGAATCTAACAATAAGTTAACTGTTTTTAACGTAGGCGCTCTATCGTTGAAGTTGCGGGGAATCCCAGCATGCCCGGTCATAAAAACACTGATTATCAAACATGATTAGGAGCGAGCCTTTCAATTATCACTATGGCATGTGTGGAACAGATCACCTTGCGGGATCCGCAGCCCGGGCAATCAAATATCAGCGTAGCGGATAATGTTACTTTGTGGTTTTCCAGTTTATAAGCAAAGCCCATACAGAGGGGCACGCATAACCCGCAGCCGTTGCATTTATCGGCGATAATTTTAATCCGTGCCGGTTCTTTGGTCCTTGACGTGAAAATACCATTTATTTCCCCCTTAGTACGTCGAAACCCCCAGCTCTTCCATTTTGCCTGTGACCATAAAGACCACGCGCTCGCAGATATTGGTCACCCGGTCGCCCGTGCGCTCAAGGTTGTGTCCCGCCCAGATCAGCCTGGTGGCCCGCGTGATGGTGCGCGGGTCCTCCATCATGAAGGTCAGCAGCTCCCTGAAGACCTGGTCGTAGAGGTTGTCGATGTCATCGTCCTCCGGCACGATTTTACGTGCAGCTTCCGCATCGTGGGAGATAAATGCATTGAGGCTGCGGTGCAGCATGTCTATTACTCTTTCATTCATACGCGGCAGGTCGATTAGCGGCTTCAAAGGCGGTTCATCCCCTATCATCACGGCGATCTTGGCATTGCCGGCAGCGTGGTCGCCCATCCTCTCAAGGTCGGTAACGATGGATAGGATAGCCAGCAGTATCCGCAGATCGCTGGCCATGGGCGCCTGGCATGATATGATATCTAACGCCCATTCTTCTATCTCGTAGCGTTTTTTATCTATATGCTTGTCATCGGCCAGCACCTGTCTGGCAAGGGCGAGGTCACGCCCTTTTAAGGCCTGCATGGACCTCTCAAGCGCCTTTTCAATCATGCTGCCCATGACCAGCACCTCGTCCTGTAACTCGCGAAGATTCCTCTGATAAGCTTCCCTCGGCATATTCAAACCTCCTTTAACCGAAACGCCCCGTAATGTAGTCTTCTGTCCGCTTGTCTTTCGGCACCGTGAAAACCTCCCTGGTAGGGGCATATTCTATCAGATCACCCAACAGCATAAAGCCGGTCCAGTCGGAAACGCGCGCTGCCTGCTGCATATTGTGAGTGACGATGATGACGGTATAGTCCTTTTTTATCTCAAGCATCAATTCCTCTATCTTGAGTGTAGAGATGGGGTCGAGGGCCGAACAGGGCTCATCCATCAGGATGATCTCGGGCTCCACAGCAATAGCCCGCGCGATACATAGGCGCTGCTGCTGGCCCCCTGACAACGAGGCGCCGGGCTGGTCAAGTTTATCCTTGACCTCTTCCCATAATGCAGCTTTCATCAGGCTGCGCTCAACAACGTCCTGCAGGTCCCTGCGCCTGCTCCAGATACGCGTCAGGGTTATACCCGAGGCGACATTGCTGAATATGGACATGGTAGGAAAGACGCTGGCCCTCTGAAAAACCATTCCGATGCTGCGGCGTATATCCACCGGGTCTATATCCGGCGCGTAAATATCTTGCCCGTCCTTCAGGATTTTTCCTGCCACCTTTCCACCCTCGGCCACCTCGTGCATACGGTTGATACAACGTATAAAGGTGGATTTGCCGCAGCCCGAAGGCCCGATCAGGGCAGTAATAGACCGGACGCCAATGCCCATATCGATATTTTTTAATACCATTTTATGGCCGTACCAGGCGCTCAGTTTTTCCACCTCGATTATGCACTTGGGCGGCCTCGTTGCCAACGTTTTATTGCCTGATGCCTCCAAACCTTTGTCTGACATAAATAGTTGATTCATCATTGTAGTATATCCTCTGACAAACTTTTACAAGTAATCACCGTTTTTTTCTGTAGCTGACCAAACGCACCACGATATTGATGCCCAGCACTAATATCACCAGCAGGAAGGCGGCGGCCCAGGCCTGCTGCTGCCAGTCGCTGTAAGGTGACAACGCATAGCGGTATATCTGTAAGGGCAATGCACCGATAGGTTCGGTCAGCCCCTGCACGCCGAAGGCGCTGCCCAGGGCTGTGAATATAAGCGGCGCCGTCTCCCCGGCCACCCGGGCGACGGCCAGCATGACGCCGGTGACTATGCCCGTCGTGGCGCCCGGCATGATCACACCCAGGATCATGCGCCATTTGCTGATGCCCAGGGCCAGGGCCGCCTCACGCTGTGAATTGGGGACCAGGCGCATTGCTTCCTCGGCTGTACGGGCAATCACAGGTATCATGATGATGGCCAGGGCCACGCCCGCAGAGAGCGCCGAGTATGAGTGCATGGGGCGGACCAGCAGGGCATAGGCAAAAACGCCAACGATGATGGAGGGTACGCCGGCCAGTATGTCTGCGGAAAAGCGAAACACGGATGCTGCCTTTGGACCCGCAATATCGGACAGGAATATACCCGCCATCAGTCCGACCGGCAGGGCGATGACTGAGGCAATCCCCACCAGTATAAACGTGCCGAAAATGTCCTCCCGCATACCTCCCCCGGGTTCACCGACAGGTTTGGAAGGCTGTGTTATAAAATCCAGGTTAAAGTAGCTGACTCCATTGATGATTGTATATCCAAGTATCAGCGCGAGAAAGGCTATTGTTACGGCGGCAGCGCAACCACATATGACCAGCATCAGCCGGTTAGACCATCTTCGGCGAATATTTCCGTCCGATCTGTTCATTCACCGGTCCCCTTAACAGATACACTCCGCCAGACAAGTAATCGAGCGATGATATTGACCACCAGTGTGATGCCGAAAAGCACCAGCGCCAGTGTTATCAGGCTGCCGATGTACAGGTCTCCCGAGGCCTCACTGAACTCGCTGGCGACTTTGCTGGCACTGGTAGCCCCCGGGGAAAACAACGACGGTGTCAGCTTATAAGAGTTGCCGATCACCATAGTGACCGCCATGGTCTCGCCTAGCGCACGGCCCAACCCCAAAATTACCGCGCCTACCAGACCAGAACGGCAATAAGGCAGCACCGCCCCGGTTATCATCTCCCAGTGCGTAGCGCCCAGGGCCAGCATGGCCTCACGCTGGGTGGCCGGAACGGCACTCATAACATCGCGGCTAATAGCTGTAATAATCGGGATAATCATGATAGCGAGTATAATCCCCGCGGAGAGAAAGCCCACGCCGAAGGGTGGCCCCTGGAAAAAAGGCAGGAAACCAAGGTTGCTGCCCAACCATTTCTCGATGGGGTCCCTGATGAAGGGCACCATGACGAACAACCCCCACAAACCGATGATTACGCTCGGTATGGCCGCCAGCATCTCGATAAGAAATGAAACCGGCCTGCTTATCCATTCCGGCGCCAGTTCACTTAAAAAAATGGCAGAAGCCAGGCTTATCGGCACGGCGATGACCAGGCCTATCAGCGAACTCAGCAGCGTCCCGTAAACAGCAGGCAGCGCCCCGAATTCTTCCCTAACCGGGTCCCACGAAATGCTGGTGATAAATGAGATGCCAAACTTCTGGATCGCCGGCCAGGCATCGATGTTGAGGACAACCAGCAACCCGCCAAGGATCAATACTATAAGCAGCGCAAAAAAAAGTGTTAAGAACGAAAATATCCGGTCGCCCACGCGCGGCCGGGCCATTGCCTTTTTATCCAGTGCAGCAGGCAGACTTGTTATCCCTGTTTTGCTCTTGTCCATCATCTAAAGCTATTTATTATAACTGGATTAAAAAGGAAATGCAGGAAGGGCAACCCTTCCCACATTTCCTCAAAAGTCATCAACACGCCACTTGCTCAGTGGCTGAGTAACGGCTGTCCCTGGTACTTAATCGAAAGGACGGCATTCTCTGCTTTCACGACGGCAGCAGGCGCCAGGCCGGCATAGCTGAGCGCCTCGGCATATTTCTGCCCATCGTGTATGGCCCACCACAGCATTTTAACCAGTGCTTCTCCTTTAGCCTTGTCCTTCTGATTTACATATGCCAGTATCCAGGTGAGCCCGACAATAGGATAGGCGTTGGGATTTGATGAGTTGGTCAGCATCACCTTCATGTCATCGGGAAGGGTTACGCCTTCGGCTGCGATCGTGGTTGCCGCCAGCGATGGTTCGATAAAATTGCCGGCTGCGTTCTTAATCTTGGCTACAGCCAGTTTGCTCTGCATGGCATAAGCCAGTTCCACGTATCCTATCGAGTTAGGCACCTTCTGTACCTGCCCGGCTACGCCGGCACTTTTCTCTCCACCGATATCACCTATCCATTTTACCGAGTTGGCATTGCCGATTTTATCCTTCCATTCGGCGCTGATCTTGGAGAGATAGTTGGTAAAGATATAGGTGGTGCCGGATCCGTCCGAGCGGTACACAACCGCTATTGCGGCATCAGGAAATTTCAGGCCGGGATTGATGGCAGCTATTGCCGGATCATTCCACCTGGTGATTTTTTTAAGGTAGATACCGGCCAGCACGTCACCGGTAAGCATTACCTGACCCTGACCGATGTCCGCCAAATTGTAGATGACCGCCACAGCGCCGCTGGTCATGGGGATGTGCAGGATAGGCCCGCTCTTAGTTTCGGCCTTGGATGTCTGTTCCGCCGACATTATGCCATCAGTGGCGCCGAAATCAACCGTACCCTCCGTAATCTGGCTGATTCCGCCACCGGAGCCGATGGGCTGGTAATTGACCTTTACCCCGGTGAGCTTGTTATACTCGTCAAACCACTTGGTGTAAAGGGGTGCGGGGAAGGTAGCGCCCGCGCCGGTGAGATTAACCGGCGGGGAAGGCGGTTTTGCCGGGACCGCAGGGGTTGTTGCCGGCGCGCTGCAGCCGGCCAGGCCGACAGCGGCAACCAGGATGACGGCAAGGGCTATAAACCAATTGTCACTGGATCTTCGCAATTTGTCTTCTCCTGTTTAAATATTCTTGATGGCGCTTTCCATGCCACCGCGTACAGTCTACAGCGCCTGTATAAAAGCCCCATTAAGCTGATGTTAAATTTTGGTTAAAACCTGTTCGACACAGTTTATACGCTCAGGGGAAGCGTGAAAAAGAAGGTAGAGCCTTTTCCCTCCTCGCTCTCCGCCCAGATTTTTCCGCCGTGTGAATTGATAATATGGCGGGATATAGCCAGTCCCAGGCCGACCCCCGCATCATCCCTGGCCTTATTGACCTTGTAAAAACGCTCAAAGACCCGCAGCAGTTCCTCGCGCGGTATGCCGATACCCGTATCACTTACAGAGACCAGGATTTCATTACCACGCGTTTTCACACAGATTGTTATGGCCCCACCGCGATTTGTGAATTTTATGGCGTTATATACCAGGTTCAGTAATACCTGCTCAATCCTGTATTGATCAATAACAAGATCGGGTAATGCCGTCTCAATATCGGTGCTGAGTGTCAAACCCTTTTTATCGGCCTGCGCCCGTAACCGCTGCACGATCAGTTCCACCAGGCTGCTGATTTTCAAAGGTTGCTTATCAAGTATTGTTTCCCTGTTCTCCATCATGGATAATTCAGTCAGTTCATTGGTCATGCTCATCAATTTATCGGCCTCGATACTGATCTTGAGCAGGAAATCCCTATTTACTTTGGGGTCATTCAGTGCGCCATCGCCAAGGGTCTCTGCTATCAGCTTGATGGAGGAAATCGGCGTACGGAACTCGTGGGAAACATTGGATATAAAGTCCCTGCGTATCTCTTCCAGGTGGCGCTTCTCCGTGAGGTCTTTGACAATGACAATATAATTACGGCTTTCAGCATCGGGACAAACTTTTATATCCAGGTACTGTTTTTTTCCGCGGATTTTTACAGACGCCGCCTGGGCATCACCCGTATTAATACACTGCTTAACCAGGGCATCACATTCATAATCCCTGACAACCTCGATAAATGTCAGGCTTTCGTCCCCGGCAGGGTTGAAACCAAAAATCCGGGCGGCGGCATCGTTCATGTATTGGACCTCATGACGGTTATCCAGCACAAATATGCCGTCGTCGATCAACGATAAAAAGTATGGAAAACTCGAATCGGGCATCTTAACTCCACATCGGCATGTCCGCCAGATCATCCGGTAAATTTATAGCCGTATCCGCGGACCGTAATCAGGTAACGCGGTTTCTCGGGGTCTGCTTCGAGCTTCTGACGTATCCAGCGGATATGGACGTCAACCGTCCTGTCATTGCCGAAGAAGTCATGGCCCCACACTTCTCTCAATATTTGTTCCCGGCTGATAACCTGTCCCCGGTTCCGCAGCAGCAATGCCAGCAGCTCGAATTCCTTGGGATTTAATTCCACCCCTTTTCCCCTGTTTAATACCACGTGTTTCATTAAATCTATCGATATATCACCCGCTTTGAGCACGTCGTGCGTCCCGGGAGGCGAGTCACCCGTGCTTTTCCCGGCCTGAGTTCGCCTCAATACAGCTTTGATACGGGCAATCAGCTCGCGCATACTGAACGGCTTGGTAACGTAATCGTCAGCCCCGATCTCCAACCCTACGACCCTGTCGATTTCTTCAGTTTTCGCCGTCAGCATGATGATGGGCGTAGCTGATTTCCCGCGGATTATCCGGCAAACCTCTGCACCATCCATGACAGGTAACATTATGTCCAGTAAAATGAGGTGCGGCGAATTCTTAGCGAAAAGATCCAGCGCTTCACCGCCATCCCTGGCCGTAAGCACGCTGTAACCTTCTTTCTGCAGGTTATATTTGAGCAACTCCCGCAGGGTACCGTCATCTTCTACAACCAGAATGCTCGTATCCACTGTCCTAAATCCCCATTACCGGATTAATTTTATGCAGTTAAGCATAAAACAAACACCCGCAGCATTACAAACGCTGCGGGTGTTTAAACTGCATTTAAGCCGGAGCTTTACGCCAGGTAGTCTATCAACTTGCGGCTGCGGCTGGGGTGCCTCAGCTTGGCCAGGGCCTCCTTCTCGATCTGCCGGATGCGTTCACGGGTAAGGCCAAACTCGCTGCCGACTTCTTTCAGGGTCAGTCCCTGCTCATTATCCAGCCCGTAGCGCATCTCGATAATGCGGCGTTCCCGGTCGGTAAGAGAGGAGAGGATGTCCTTGAACTGCTGCCGCAGCATGCTCTGCGCGGCCTCTTCCTCAGGGGCGGGGCTGACCTCATCCTCGATAAAGTCGCTCAACTGGCTGTCGTCATCGCCGATGGGTATATCGAGCGAAACCGGCTCGGCATAGAGTATGCCCACCAGCCAGTCTATCTTCTCGGTTTCCACGCCCATCTCACCGGCTATCTCGTCGCTGGTAGGCTTGCGCCCCAGCTTCTGCAGGAGCTTCTGGCGGGCATTATTCATCTTGGTTATGGTTTCAACCGTATGTACGGGCAGCCGGATGGTCCTCGACTGGTCGGAGATGACCCGGTTGATGGCCTGCCGTATCCACCAGGTGGCATAGGTGCTGAACTTGAAGCCGCGCCGGTAATCGAATTTCTCCACCGCGCGCATCAGGCCGATATTGCCCTCCTGTATGAGATCGGACAGCGGCATGCCGCGCGCGCGGTACTTTTTGGCCATGCTCAGCACCAGGCGCAGGTTGGCTTTTATCATATGCTCGCCGGCATCGCGCCCCGCCTTGCGGATGAATTCAAAATGTTCCATCAGCTTTCCCCGGTTGATCTCTAGGTACTTGCTGAAATCAGCCCTGCCCGCGACCTCTTTCAATTCCGCGCAGGTCTTAACGCCGCGGTAACCTTCCACCACATGCCAGGGGACAAGCCGCGTCAGTATAGAAACAGCCGTGATGTCCTGCTGCGCCTCTTCAGCCTCAATATTCATGGCCTTAGCTACGAAGCCGACCAGGTCGGGACTGACCACATCATCTATGTCGGCGCGCAGGGACCTGTCCGCTAATCTCTGTGCCAGTGCAGCGCCGGGGATATGATAATGCTTAAACATTTTCTCCAGCAGGCTGGCATACCCGGTCAAATGGGCGATAAGCTGCTTTAGCGTGTCTGTTTCCGCCTGCTTCCTACCGCCATTGGAGGCTGATTTCTCCAACTGTGAAAGGTAATGGGACAGCTCAATGCGGCCGGCCAGGGTTTTTTCATCCCTCGAGGTAAGCAGGGGTGTTTTGCTGCATTCAGCAATGTAGAGGCTGACAGAATCCTCGGTGAAGTCCCTGTTGCTCTTATTATCCAGGTAGGCCACATCATCAAAGTCCGCTTTGCCGGCAATGACATCTGCCGCTTTATGATTGTTCTCAGCCTTGCCGAAGCCTGCAGATGCAGGCGCCTGCACTATTGTCCTGGTGTTTTCCTTTACTTTATTCATTTCTATCTACTCCTGCCGCACAATCACTTGTACGGAGCCTGATCTTCAATTTATTTTTTCCCGGTTTACCTTAGCATTAATAATATTACTGTCAGCCGGGCACACGGTAAGCGACTAATGTCGCAAATAGTAAAACGTTATTCCTGTTAAAAAGTTGCGGTTTAAAGATGGCTGGGGGGATTAAGGCTGGTGGACAGGGAAACCTGTGGCCCCGGTCCCGGGTCACTTATCGGACAGGACGATTTCGAAGGGACACTGCAGGGCGCCGGTGGCGCAAACCAGTTCGCAATCAGTGCACCACCCGCAGTCATCTACATGCACGATGGAAACCTTCCCATCCGCAATCACCAGTGCGCCGCACCGGCAAACCGTTACACAGAGGCCGCAACCGTCGCATTTGGCCTCGTCAAATATCGGCATTAACTGCAATTCTTAAGTCCTTGTAAAGCGTCATATTATGATATTATACCCGTTGGCCCGCTCATTCTGTAACCTAAATCACCTTAATTCAACCCGGCGATCCTGCCGAGGTACTCCTTATCTTTTATTACTATACGGTGCCGCTCGAGGCTGATAGTGCCATTTTCCTCCAGCGATTTTAACGAGCGGCCGACCACTTCCCGGGCCGTCCCTGCCATAGCGGCCATCTCATATTGAGTCAGCCTCTGGTATCCCTCGGGCCCGGGGTTGGAGTTCTGCAACAATATCTTGGCCACCCGGCCGGTAACGTTTTTAAACGACAGGTCTTCAACCAGCGTCAGCAGCAGGCGCTGCTGTTCACTCAATATCCCCAGGGCATTCAGGGCGATTTTCCAGTTTTTCTCCATCAGGGGCAACAGATCATTCTTATGTATCCAGAATACGGTGACGTTGCCCAGGGACTGCGCGCTGCACGGGCAATTGCCGGAATCGAAGACCGTGAGGTCATTGAACGACTCGCCCGGCCTGACAACTTTGATTATCTGCTCCTTGCCCTCCGAGGAGGTTTTGAAGACCTTGACGACGCCTGAACTGACAAAATACAGGTTGCTCTGGCCGTCGCCCTCGGAAACAATGGTCTGCCCCTTGATAAAAGATTTCTTGCTGAAAAGCTGCGCATATGCCGCCAACCGGCTGCTTTCCACGCCGGCAAAGTACTTCAGCTTTCCAATATCGTCAACCGTGATCGTCATGTTCAATACCGCTGTCCTTATCAGCAGACAAATTATACCAGCCACGGGCTTAGAATTAAACGTCCCGTCATTTTACTGCCCTTTACACAATCTGCCGCCGCGGAACAGGTTTGACTGTGAAATTTAAAAATACTTATAATGTGTTTACCTTGAACAGGCGGCCCCGGTTAAAGACGGGGTGCAGTCGGGCCAAAAGCAACGGTTGACCCCGTGGGACACAGGTCCCACGGGGTTTTTATGATTAAAATGGATAATCAAAAACAGAAGACCGCGGTAGCGCTGCTGTCAATAATATCCAACAGCGCGCTGGTAACTTTAAAACTTATCACCGGCGTATTCACCGGTTCCGTCTCTATATTATCGGAAGCCGCCCATTCCTCGATGGACCTCATCGCTTCCATCATAGCCTTCTTCGCCGTGCGTATCTCGGCCAGGCGACCCGACGCCGAGCACCCCTTCGGGCACGGCAAGGTCGAGGACATTTCAGCGCTGGCCGAAGCCCTGCTAATTCTCATCGCCGCGATCTGGATCATTAGCGAAGCGGTACACAAGCTCATCAACCCCCGGCCGCTGGAGACCATCGGCTGGGGACTGGCCGTCATGCTCTTCTCGGTTATCACAAATATTGTTGTTTCAAAGTTGCTCTTCAAGGTCGGCAGGAAGACGGATTCCCCGGCCCTGATAGCGGATGCCTGGCATTTAAGCACGGACGTCTGGACATCCGCCGGTGTGCTGGCCGGGCTGAGCATCATCTGGACAGGCTCAAAATTCTGGCCCGGCATAAACCTCGACTGGATCGACCCGGTGGCGGCTATCCTGGTTGCCGTACTTATTTTGAGGGCGGCCCTGAAATTGACCATAGACGCCATCAAGGACCTCATAGATACCAGTCCGCCGGCCCATGAATTAGTCTGGCTTTCCACCTATCTTGAAAGCTGGTTCCCCACTGTCCGTTCCATCCACCGTGTGAGGACCAGGAAATCGGGCGCTGCCCGCTTCATCGACCTGCACGTCGTGGTCGACCCGGCCATGACGGTCATTGAATCCCACGGCATCACCGAGAAAATGACCGCGGAGATCAGGGAAAAACTGAGCGGCGCCGACCTGACCGTGCATATCGAACCCTGCGACGGGGCATGCAAGAAGTCCTGCATCAGCGGCTGCATGCTTACCGAAAACGAAAGGCTGCTGATCCAGATGTCCCCGGCCATGAGTAAAAAAATGTGAGGTCCCTACAGTGAAAATAGTACGCTTTAAATACCAGGATAAAATCTCTTATGGTACGCTTGAAAACGACCTTGTAACGGTTTACGACGGCAGCCCTTTTGCGGCGCCGGACACCGGCCAGGCGGTTTTCAAAGCCACGCAGCGGCAGGTGCCGCTGCAGGAGGTCAAGCTGCTGGCGCCCTGCCTGCCGGGCAAGGTGGTATGCCTGGGGCTGAACTACCGCCCGCATGCCGCTGAACTGAATATCAATCTGCCGGAACTGCCCCTGCTGTTCCTCAAGCCGTCCACCTCTGTTATCGGCCACGGTGACAATATCGTGCTGCCGCCCAATCCCGAGAGGATCGACTACGAGTGTGAACTGGGCGTGGTCATGGCAAAAACGGCCAAAAACGTGGCCGAGGCCGACTACGCGGATTATGTGCTTGGCTATACCTGTTTTAACGATGTCACCGACCGCGTCGCGCAGGTCCGGGACGGGCAGTGGACCAGGGCCAAGGGTTACGACACCTTTGCCCCCACCGGCCCCTGTATCAGCACCGGCATCTCACCTTTTAACCTGAAGATAGCGACCCTGGTGAACGGCGAGATAAAACAATCCGGCAACACCGGCGACCTCATCTTCGGCATACCCAAACTGATCAGCTTCATCTCCGGCATTATGACGCTGCTGCCCGGCGACATTATCGCCACAGGTACGCCGGACGGCATCGGCCCGCTCCAGGCGGGGGACACGGTAGAAATAGTCATAGAGGGCATCGGCACACTCAGAAATCCCGTCGTGCCCGGCTGAGGAATTTTGCCCGGCGGCCGCGTTTAATTTAATGGTCTTTTCTGCTATTATCCAGTAAGCGGCCCGGGCCATCAGGGCAACAGGCCTGATTTTATCTAAGAGGAGGCATTGACAATGGCCATCAGCAGGTTTTATCTTCCCATACGCTTCATCATCGGCCCGGGCAGCCTCGCGCAACTCGGCAAGGAAGCGGCCAGGCTGGGCAAATCGGCATTAGTGGTAACAGGCTCTAAAAGCATGCGCAGCACCGGCGTGCTGGATAAGGTCCTGGGCAACCTCGGGGAAAACGGCGTAAATCCGACCGTTTTTGACCGGGTCGAGCCCAACCCCCGTGCCTCCACGATAGACGCCGGGGCCAAACTGGCGCGCGAGCATAACACCGAGGTGGTCATCGGCCTGGGCGGGGGCAGCGTGATGGACGCGGCCAAGCTGATAGCCCTGGCCGGCGCCGGTACTGACCCCATCTTCGCCTATTACGAAGGCAAGGCCAATACCAAAATCAAGGCCCTGCCGATAATACTGGTCCCCACGGTGGCCGCCAGCGGTTCGGAGGCCAACAACGGGGCGGTCTTCACCAACTGGGACACGCACGAAAAAGTGGTCCTGATGCACCCTACGACCTACCCGGCGGTCTCTATCGTTGACCCGGCGCTCACCCTTACCCTGCCGGCCAGGACGACCGCCCAGGGCGGGGTGGACATCTTCTGCCACCTGGTCGAGAGCTATATCACCGCCCACGAAACAACGCTGATCAACGACGCCATACGCGAGTCCTCCATGCGCACCGTTGTAGAGTCCCTGCCCAGGGTTCTGGCCAAGCTTGATGATATCGAGCAGCGCTGCAACCTGTCCTGGGCCAGCACGATCGCCTGCTCGCAGTTCGCCGGCCTGGCAGGCGGCACCGGCGTCATGACACTGCACGGGATGGAGCATGCCCTTAGCGGAGAATACGACATCGCGCACGGCGACGGGCTGGCCTCGCTGCTGATCGAATGGATGAAATACACCTACCCGGTTCGCGAGCAGCGCTTCGCACTGCTTGGCAAGAACGTGTTCGGCGAGGCCGACGGCATCGCGGCCACCGAGAAATGGCTCAAGCAGGTGGGCATGCGCGTCAACCTGCGCAGTCTCGGGGCAAAAGAAGCGGATTGCGACAGGCTGGCCGATAACGCGCTCAAGACGGCGCCCTGGGTGAAATTCCATCCCCGCAAGCTTGAAAAAGCAGAGATAGTCAGCATCTACCGGCAGTGCTTTTGACCGGGGCTAATGTCAGGCGGCCACTAATTCACGGGCGCCGCTCTTCCATTTCTCGGCATTCCTGACCAGCGCTTCGGCGCTCTTGACCATG
>JBFYUA010000275.1:0-5678 GCA_041300305.1 Dehalococcoidia bacterium
CGTGAAGGAATTTTACATGGGGATATCGGCATCGGGCGCTAAAAAAAGCTTTAAAGATATCAAGCACTACAAGCGCCGCAAACGTTGGCTTTAATCAAGCATTACCCGCCCTGACCTGTCATTGCCGGTCCGCGCCACCGCCTCGGCAATCCTCGTACCTATTCTGTAGGGGCGTTCCTTCAGGTGCGCCCGCTTAACCCCTCGTCATAGCGGGCCTCCTCCTTCATCGTCTGAGGGACACTCGCAAAGACACTAAGCGCCCTGGGCTTACTTTTCTCCCAGGTATGCTGCTATCACCTCGGGATTAGCGACTATTTCTTCCGGCGTCCCCTCGGCGATTTTACGCCCGAAATCCAGGACAACGATCCTGTCGGCCAGGTCCATCACGACCCCCATGTCATGTTCAATAAGCACTATGGAGTCAACTCCGTCCCTCAGTACCGGGGTGCCGGGATAGCATTCGCCCTGGCCCTCAAAGATGTCGTAAATAAAACGGGCGACATCCTCTTTTTCCTCCACGTTCATGCCGGCCATGGGTTCATCCAGCAACAACATGTGCGGTTCCAGCGCCAGCGCCCTGCCGAGTTCAACCCTCTTCCTCAACCCGTAGGGCAGGGAGCCCACGATGCTTTTCCGGATGTGCTCAATCTCCAGGAAATCGATGATGTCCTCCACCGTCTTCCTGTGCGCTATCTCCTCCCGGTGGGCAGGGCCAAAATACAGGAAAGTGCTCAGTATATTTTGTTTAAAGAGGATATGGCGCGCGGCCATAATGTTATCAAGCGCGGATAAACCGGAGTACAGTTCGATATTTTGAAATGTCCGCGCTATACCCAGGCGGGCGATTTTATCTGAACGTATACCATTGATTTTCTGTCCTTTGAACCTGACCTCGCCTTTTTGCGGCTTATAGAAACCATTGATGCAGTTCAGCAGGCAGGTTTTTCCTGCCCCGTTGGGGCCGATGATAGCCAGTATCTCGTTCCTGTATATGTCCAGGTCGATATCGGTCAGCGCCCTGACGCCCCCGAACCAGAGGGAAAGGTCCCTGATGCTGAGTATGGTTTCTTTTGCAGTCATGATCAATAATACAGGCCGGGCAAACCGTTTTTACATACGGAATGCCAGGCACGTATATTACCATTAAAGGCACCTCGTTTGAAAGTCCGCGGCGTATTCACAGGAAATAGTCTCAGGGCAGGGAAATTGCCCGCTGCATATTCAGACTAAAGGTTTTCGGGCCTGGTGGCATTAATCAAAAGGCCCGCGTCATAAGCCTGCTTTTCAAGCTCTTCCCTGAAGTCAGGGTGCGCAATGGATATCATCGCCTTTACCCTGTCGGGAACGGACCTCATATAAAGGTCTGCAACACCATATTCCGTTACTATATACATGACATCTGACCTTGGCGTCGTAACCACAGTGCCGGGGGTCATGTTAAGCACTATTCTCGAAGTGAGTTTCCCGTCTTTCATTGATGTCGCCTTCAGCGCAATGAACGACTTGCCGCCCTTCGAAGCTGCCGCACCCCTGACAAAATCAAGCTGTCCTCCCGTGGCGCTATACGGGGTATGGCCTATCGTCTCGGATGCAACCTGTCCTGTCAGGTCAA
This sequence comes from Dehalococcoidia bacterium, assembly GCA_041300305.1. Lineage (GTDB taxonomy): Bacteria > Chloroflexota > Dehalococcoidia > GIF9 > UBA5629 > CAIMUM01. The sequence continues at coordinate 1,613 of JBFYUA010000275.1, forward strand.
CCGTGAGCCCGGCGTTTATGGAACAGAGGTTGTCATTCTGTCTGATGGTATCAATGTGATTGGCCATGGCAATCGGCATAGCAAGTATGGTAGGGTTATTATCGACAAAATCAAGCAGCTTCTTGGTCCCTATTATAAGGCCGCCCACAGCAATTTTACCCGGGTAAAGGGTCTTTTTCTTTCCGGTTATAACGCCCAGCTCCGCAAGTTCCGCAATGGCGTCGCTCAATATTTCCGCATGGACGCCAAGGTCCTTTTTCTCATGAAGGAAGTAGGCCACGGCATTGGGTATGCCGCCTATGCCGAGTTGTATGGTCGCTCCGTCGGGGATGTGCCGGGCAATGTTTTCACCGATCTTCTTTTCGACATCGGTTATCTTGATCTCCGGCACTGGGGTAAGGTCATGGTCCGCTTCAACGATCATATCCACTTCGTCGACCCTGACGAGATTCTCAATGCCGTGTATCCAGGGGACCTTTGAGTTGACCTGCACTATGACCTTTTTGCATTTGGCTATGGAATATCTTCCGTAAACCACCCCGCAGGGCCCGAGGTTCATATATCCGCGGTCATCGGGCGGTGTAACTTCCAGCAGGGCGACATCGGATACTCCTGTTCGGTCCAGGGCGATAGAACTTTTTGACAGGTGCATGGGGAAAGGCACCACGTTCCCGAGAGGGTGGAACATGCGCTCGGCCGGACCGAAATAGCCGCTGTAATAGGTAATGTGTCCGGCATAATCCCCATTCAGGAATGCAAACGGATAGGTCATAAGGTTGCTGGCGATTTTCACCTTGTGAAGCTCGTCCTTCCTGGCCGCAAGCGCATTGAGGATGTCAATGGGCATGCTGTTGACAGGCGCCAGCAGTATCCAGTCCCCGGATTTAATGGTAGCCGCAGCCTCCGCGGCAGTAACCAGCTTGCTCTTATATTCTGCTTTCCAATCGGTTATTGTGCTCATATCGTTATTCTCCTTAAGGGTGTCATTATGAATTAATCTGGGATTTCGCACATCGCTTAAAATGCCGATTCTGACAACCACCTGTCACGCCTTCCTGGTATCCTCTTGCTAAACGTCCCCGGGTTGGACTGCCTGGTTGCCGGATCGTTTGAACAATAAAAGGGGGTGTAAAATGAACATTTCAAAAGCTATTCAAAACTGCGTGACTGATTGCGACAGGGACCTACTGAAAGACTGCACCACATGCAGGGGGTGCGATGAGTGGAACCATTTCGAATATTACGAACTTGTCAGCTGTGCCCGCAAGGAACGCATCTGGTATTGCCCGAAATGCGTAATGATTGGCAACATCGTGGAGTTCAGAGCCAATGGGCCCGATATGGACTGCAACAGATGTGGTACTATAGCAGAAGAGATTAGATTGGAGTAAATGGTGGCATCCATCATGGACAGGCCTGCGAAAATATAAAGAGGAAAGGTGGCACACATGAAGAAGTTCGTTTTCTGGACAGGTATATACGATATCGTCATGGCCGGCACCATCTCCTGTCCCTGGATGGTAAAGATGCTGGGGGTACCTCTGCCCGAGTCCTATTTCTGGCTGTGGTTCGCGACGGCGCTGGTGATATACCTGGGCGTCGTGCTCGTGATTGCTTCGAGGAACATGAAGGCGCGCGCACCTTTAATATATTGGGAAGGCATACTGCGGGTGGTCGGCTTTGTCCTGATGGCTGGTTTCGGCTTATTCGGCGGCCTCGGCCTTGCGGTCACATTGCTCGGCGCAATGGACCTTATCATCGGCCTGGTCTACCTGGTAGGCTTGCCAAAAGCACTAAATACCACTCCCCTGAATATATTGTTGGATCGTTAGGCGCATACCGGTCAGAATAATTCCTGCGGTGACTATTTGCCACGGCTTCGTATCCATGGAAAAAGTTTATTCGCCTCACCTTGAAAAGAGATGAAAAACCGGGCGCCTGCGAGGACAACGGCAAGCCACTCGCCGCCTCATGTGGAGGTAAAATATACATTAAGGAGAGTGAACTATGATAGGGGCAATCGCCGGGGACATCATCGGCTCTGCCTACGAATGGCACAACATAAAAAGCAAGGAATTCGAACTGTTCTCACCACGTTCCAAGTTTACAGACGATACAGTCTTGACCATCGCCGTTGCCGACTGCCTTCTCAACGGCCGGGACTACGCCCAAACCTTCAAAGAATACGGGAGGCGCTATCCCCACGCCGGCTACGGCGGCAACTTCAACACCTGGCTGCATTCAGACAATCTGGGTCCCTACAACAGCTTTGGTAACGGCTCCGCCATGCGCGTCAGCCCCGTCGGCTTCGCCTTCGATACCATTGACAGGGTATTATCCGAAGCAAAGCGTAGCGCCGTAGTAACACACGACCACCCCGAAGGCATCAAAGGCGCGCAGGCCACCGCCGCCGCCATCTTTCTTGCCAGGACCCACAAAAATAAAAGGGAAATAAAGGCCTACATCCAGTCCACCTTTAAATATGACCTCTCCCCCACACTGGCCAAAATCCGCCCCGGCTACCACTTCGACGTCACCTGCCAGGGCTCCGTGCCCCAGGCCATCATCGCCTTCCTCGAATCCGCAAACTACGAAGATGCCATAAGAAACGCCATCTCCATCGGCGGCGACAGCGACACCATCGCCTGTATCACCGGCGGCATTGCCCAGGCCTATTACAAAACGATCAGCGATGATATTATAAAAACAGTAAGATCTTCACTTGACATGAGGCTACTGAATATACTGGACGCATTTACAGAGAGATTTTGTTAATACGCAGCGGGCCGCAACGCCTGGAAACTGAGCCATCCGCCGATCAGATATTGGGCCGTCCCACGAAGTCCGGTGACACATCACACGGTGATGGCGCACGGTATAAGTATCCGTTCCTTTGCTCGCAAGACCAGCGTAAGCCTGAATAAAGCGCCCGGGTATATCGGGCTATCGTAACCCGCCCGGCCGACTTCCACCACCCCACCCATGCATCCTGCAAAAGTAACTATTGACTATACAGTCAAAGGTGTTATAAGCCGGTTTAACGCCAATAGACAGTTACGCGTTCATCGATGACGGTAATCTCCATCTCACATTTGCAGCATTTACACCATCATTGCAAAGGGATAAAATGAGAAAAGTAGCCCGGAAAAAAAGCGAGCGTATATTCTTTACTGTTACTGAGGCGCAGGGGTTCGCGGGTGTCAGACATCAGACCATGTTTAATGAACAGGGCTTGCCTTCACACAAGACCGGCACGAAACGGGGCTTTCTACAGGATGCCTCGTAAATGGACCAAAGAGCACTATACACGGCATTTAATGGAAGGGGGGACCAATTATGACTATTACGATTCCTTCAGTTATAGTAATGGCCATTCTGGCATGGTTACTTCGTCCTGGAAAGAATACGACAAAACCTCGTAAGGTTGCCATTTTATCTACAGGCATACCCATTCTTGTTATTGCCATGGTTGCTGTTATCTTCCAGATATTGCACAACATGGCTGGAATGACATGGGTATCAGATATATCGAACACTTGCTTCGTAGTCGGCATCGGCCTTACAGCAGCAGCTATTTTAGCAATGGTCGGTTTTGTTATTGCACGTAAATGGGAAATAGCAAAGGGGATGGGATTTGCAATTTGTGTTGGTATTATCATATCCATTATCGAGTTCGGTATACTGGAGTGGTTAGCTGGAGTCTAACAATTGCCATGATGCTCTTCACCTGCACAATCACTACCACTCCTCCTGACGCTCCCCGTGACACCTGCATATGCCGCACGCATTGAGGAAGGGTTTTAGTTTGGACTGTCGTGGGATAAATGGTGGGGCATCCTGGACAGTTCCCGAACTTCTGTTTGAGAGTAAGAAACTAATTCCAGCGCTCCAACAATTGTTTACAGGAGGACAAAATGACTAATTACAGAGAAGGTGGTAGATCAGTAACAAAGACTTTAGTGCGGAAATAATAATTCACCAATAAGGAAAAACAATGCAAAAAGGCCTACACCCACTGCAAAAAAAACAAGAATAGACCGTTCCTTGTTTTTGATGATACTGACGA
>JBFYUA010000279.1:0-6351 GCA_041300305.1 Dehalococcoidia bacterium
CCGGCTTATTGGTTATCCAGCGCACCGTTGCCGCCGTGCTGACTATATCATATACGTCAACATTCGAGATGGCGAACTTGGCGCCCTGGGCAGTGGCCGCAGTTGTAGTGACCATGTAGTCTTTCGATATGGCTTCGACACCGCAACAGTCAACCGACCTGACCCTGAAGTGGTAGGAAGTCTTGGGCTGCAGGTTCTGCACTACCGCGCTGTGAGATTCAAGCAGGGTATACTCTGGCGCAGTTTTGTTACCATAGCTTGCCTGCGGCCCGTACTCCACCTGGCCGCTGGAAGGCCTGCTGGTCCTCCATGCCACAATTATATGCTCGCCGTATATGGCGGGAGGATCAACCGTTATTATGGTCAGGGGCGTTGCTTCAGCTTCTAACGCCTGCGATAAAACGGTTTTCACTTCGTTGGATGTAATTGCATATCCCTCGCGTCCTGCCAGCCCGGAGTTCCAGCTTAGCATCCCGACCATCTCACCGGATTTGTCAGTTATTACACTGCCGGCCAGGCCGGGTTCCAGCGCAGCGTTGGTCTGCAGGTAGTTTATGCCCCCGGCTTTTTGCAGGCCTGTAACGGCCCCCTTCAAGGTGACCTGTTTTGGATCCCCCGGCCTGTATCCCGTAGCGTTGACCTCATCCCACTGGTGCACCAGGTCGGAATCGCCCAATAGAACGGGTTTCAAAGCAGGGTAATTGCCCTCTATTTTTATCACAGCAATATCCCGTGCGCTGTCCGTGCAGACCACCCTGCCCGCAAAACTCACTCCGGGTTTCAGTTCCACGGAGAACGAATCGGCCCCCTTCACAGCCTGTGCCCCGCTGACAACATACCCGGCTTTATCCACGAGAATGCCTGTAGAAATCACATCGCCGGCATTCACCCGCGCCAGGGAATCCGCGGCGCCTCCCCCCCCGCAGGCGGAAAGTACCAGGGGCAGCAGCAAAAGAGGAATTATTGCTGATAAGACGCGCATGACTAAAGCGGGCTCTGGTGTTGATTTCTTCTCGAGTGAAGGCATCATTTTATAGGCACGTTGCCTGTCGGCAGCTCCGGCCGGATGATATGGTCCATGAAATGCCCGATATGCGCGTTCATGACCTTCTTCATCTCGCCCACTATACCCCTGCCTTTGTTCAGGCTCTTGGCAAATGCGATGGCCTCTTTGACCGTTTCCTCTGCCGATGGGCAGGCCTTGCGTATCACGTTGAATTTCTCCAGTTCAGCGGCTGTGAAGCGCTTGCCCGTGAGCTCAGCCTCCATCACCTTGTGCATGGGCATCATTCGCCTTATCAGTGCATCCATGTAAGGCAGGAATGGTATATTCAAATCAACTTCAGGGAAACAGAGGAAGCCGCGGTCGGCACGCATGAACGCGAAATCAAAAGAGCAGGCCAAGATGGCGCCCCCGGCAAAAGCATGGCCGGTCAGGGCAGCTACGGTAATCATGGGATAAAAAGTTACACGCCTGTAAACCTGGTCCTGGATGTCGAAAAATTTCTCGACGTCGGGGTCCTTGCGCCCTATGGCGGGAACCAGCCAGTCGAGATCCATGCCGTTGCACCAGATCTTTTCATCGGCGGACCTCACTACCAGCGCATTGACAGCGGTCTTCTTCTCGATGTCGTCCAGCGCTTTGAGCAACTCGTTGCAGAAGCCCAGGTTAAACCTGTTCTCGCCGCTTTTCATGGTGAGCAGCGCAATATTCTCGTCAACGCTCCATTCGACTAAAGGCATAAGGGATACCTCCATCATAATAATATTTTGACGGCCGCGCTCAAGCAGAGAGGCCTTTGGGGCGGCGCTGATTATTATATAACAAAGGACGGTGAAGTGTTTACCGGGCAGCCCTTTGCAACGGTTATTGCCAAATTCCGCCAATTTATGCACAATTAAGCCCGGTCGCAGCCCGTCAAATCAGTTAGAGGAGATTTAGATATGGATAACGTTCTGGTCATCGGAGCAGGCTTCATGGGTGGAGGAATTGCACAGGTGGTGGCGCAGGGGGGTTACAAGGTCTACCTGCAGGACATCAACCTTGAATCGCTGGATAGGACCATGGCGCAAATAAAATGGTCCACTGAAAAGCTGGCCGGCAAGGGGAAGATCAAGGACAGCGCTAAAGCAGTGCAGGACAGGATAAACGTGGTGAAAGACCTCTCCATCGCACCCAAATGCCAGTGGGTCATCGAGGTGGTCTTTGAAGACGAGAACATGAAGAAGGAGCTTTTCAAGGAACTCGACGCGTCGTGCCCGGTCGAGACCATCCTGGCTTCCAACACCTCCAGCATCCCCATCACCCGCCTGGCCTCGCTGACCAGGCACCCGGAAAGGGTGGCCGGACTTCACTTTTTCGGCCCGGTACCTATGATGCGCCTAGTAGAGGTCATCAAGGGTGAGAAAACATCGGACGCCGTCTTCAAAAAAAGCGTTGATTTCATCAACTCCATCGGCCAGTACCCTGTGAAAGTCATGAAGGACATCCCCGGCTTCATCATGAACCGGGTAAGCGGCGTCGCCTTCCGCGAGGCGCTCTCCCTGGTGGAGAACGGCATCGCCACGGTAGAAGACGTTGATAAGGGCATGCACTACGGCTTCAACTGGAACATCGGCCCCTTCGAGATAGCCGACAACGCGGGTATCGATACCTACGTGCGCGTGGGCAAGTCCTTCGCGGCGCTGGGCGCCGGCGATATCGTGGCCGCATCACCGCTGATGGAGAAAATGCTCAAGGCCGGACGATTGGGGCGCAAAGTGGGCAAGGGCTTCTACGACTACACTCCCGATGGCAAGCAGGTGCCGTTCGACGTCACGACTTTGTAGTTTATTTCCGCCGGCGTAGGCCTGTCCTTGCGGGCCCGTTTAACCCCTCGTCATTGCGGGCCCGGAGGGCGTGGCAATCTGCCTGAGATGCTTAGATTGCTTCGTCGCTGCGGCTCCTCGCAAAGACAGTATAAAGATAAGGACCGCCATAGCATTTAACTTCTGATAGCAAGATATATCACCAGGTAATGCAAAACCGCGCCCGTGATTACCAGCAGGTGGAAAATCTCGTGGAAGCCGAAGACCCCGGGGCACGGGTTGGGCTTCTTGATGGCGTAAAACACCGCCCCCAGCGTATAGGCAACGCCCCCGCCCAGCAATAACAGCAGCGAGTTCAAGGGCATGGAAACCAGCAATTGGTTCAAAGGGATAAGCAGCATCCAGCCCATCACCACGTAGATCACCGTGGTAAGCCAGCGGGGACCCTGTATATATACAAGCTTGAAAACCAACCCCAGGATGACCAGCAGCCACTGTGCGCCGATAATGCCCCAGCGCCACCAGCCGTCCAGGTAAATATAACATATGGGAGTATAAGTACCCGCTATCATGAAGAAAATGGCTATATGGTCCAGCCTGCGCCAGGGGTTGCGGTCGTCATCACCGGCTTTTTGCCCGTGATAGACAGAGCTGCAGCTAAAGATAAAGATGGCGCAGAGGCTGTAGATGCTGGACAAAACAATCTTTGTCAGCGATCCGGATGTATTAAGCAGCAGTACGATGTAACCGGCCAGCGACGCCACCGCGCCCAGCAAATGGGAATAGAAATTGACCAGGTCTGATTTTTGAAACGCCATAATCACACTCCCTCATGCCGTAATGACACTCTTATTTGCTCTCCCCCATCCAAGGCCGCAGCCTGGGTATCCAGCGCGGCACGTTCTTTTTATAGGTCAGATATTCCCCGCCGAACCTATTCTCAAGCCCGGGTTCCTCGGAATTCACGAAATAAATATGGTTGATGCCGAAAAATAACAGGAACCACACAAAGATCCAGACAGAACCGAAGGCGATCGACTGGCCCAGCAGGATGATAATAACGCTGGCTATCATGGGGTTGCGCACATGACGGTATGGCCCGATGATAACCAGCTTTTTCGTGGGCGACCAGGGCGCCAGGGTGCCCTTGCCTATATTTATAAACAGCAAGATGGTCATGGACAGGTAGTAAAGCCCGTTGCCCATCAGCACTGACCCCGCCAGCACCACCACCGCGTCCCAGGGCCACCCCAAACCCCATCCAATCCTGAATCCCGTCGCCCATAATATGCCCGCCGGTATGATCAGCAGGACCGTGACCGGCAGGATAAACGACTTCACCTGGTTAATCAATGATTCTTTCATCAATTGAGTAATTAGCATCAATTGTATTTAATTCCGCCAACTCTGGCAATGTCCCTCATGATACAATTAAAGCCATGAAGACCGGCGTCATCCACTGCGGGGACTGTCTCGTCAAGCTGAAGGCCTTCCCCGCCGAATGCGTCGACCTCATCTACATCGACCCGCCCTTTAATTCCAACCGCAAGCACAATGCGGCAGCAAACGAAAACAGCAAACGGCAGTTCGGTGACAGGTTTGAAAATGTCGCCGCTTATGTAGCTTACATGAAACCACGCCTCAGCGAGTTGCACCGGGTGCTCAAGCCAACCGGGAGCTTTTACTATCATTGCGACTGGCATGCCTCACATTACGTCAAGGTACTGCTGGACAGCGAAGGTTTATTCGGCTATGGAAATTTCCAGAACGAAATAGCCTGGTGTTACAAATCGGGAGGGGCCAGTCCAAAAAAACGTTTCTCGCGCAAGCACGATACTATCTTCTTCTATTCTAAAACCGCCGACTATACATTCAACGGATTGCGGGAGAAATCCTATAACCGCGGGCTTAAGCCGTACCGCTTTGAAGGAGTCAGGGAATTCCGGGACAAGGCCGGCTGGTATACGGATGTTGGGATGAAAGATTACTGGGAGATAAATATGGTAGGCAGGACCAGCCGTGAGCGCCTGGACTATCCCACGCAGAAACCCGAGGCCCTGCTGGAACGCATCATCCTTGCCGGCAGCAATAAAGGCGATATTGTGCTGGACGCCTTCTGCGGCAGCGGTACAACCCTGGCCGTGGCCGGGAAACTGGACCGCGGGTGGATCGGCATAGATATCTCACCGGCAGCCTGCAAGCTGGCCAGGCAGCGGTTAAACAGGCTTCCGTTTTAAGCCCTGCTGTTCGCTGATTACAATATCCGGGCGGTCGGTCATGATGACGTCGACGCCGCAGCGCAAGGCCCGCCTCAGGTCACCTTCGCTGCCGTTATCCCAGGCGAAAACCAGTTCTCCCGCATCGTGCGCCTTCCTGACCGTTTCAGGCTTGACGGTATCGCAGCGCACCTGTGTAAATCCCGCCGTTTTATGCGCCGGCCGGTTGCCGACTGTAACGGAAGGGTCACCGATTACGGCGCAGGTGAAATCAGGGGCAAGCCCTGACAGCCTGCCGATCAGAGCAGCGTCGAAAGAAACCAGCACCGTGAAGGCGGCATCGGCATACCGGCGCAGCAGTGAAAGGAATTTTTCCAGCGATCTGACCTGTTTGAGCTCTACCAGCAGCACTAGCCCCCTGCCCAGTACTTCCAGCGCCTGCTGAAGTGTGGGTATCCTGCAATTACCACCCACCCTCATCGCCTCGATATCCTCCATTTTCAGGCGGCTGATACTGTTACCATCAATACTATCGTCATGAAAGACCACAAACGCGCCATCGGCGGTCTCCTGTATATCGAATTCCACGCCGTCCACCCCTATTTCGCGGGCGGCGCGGAAAGCTTCCAGAGTGTTGTCCGGAAAATGCCGCGTATAGCCGCGGTGGGCGATTACCAGGGCCTTTTTCATGCTATTTGTCGAGTATGGCTATGGCGTCCATCTCCACCAGCGCGTCGCGGCTGAGCAGTTCCTTGACCACGATGCCGGTGGAAGCAGGGAAGCTGTTGCCGAAATACTCGCGCCGCACAGCTACCGTGCCCTTATAGCCCTCCTTGCTGCGTATGTAATCGCATGTCCATACTACATCATCGAAGGTGGCGCCAACCGTGTCCAGGATTACCTTCAGTTTCTCATAGATGGTCCTGTACTGCTGCACAATGTCGCCCCTGATGACCAGCTTGCCTGTCTCCGCGTCGATCTCGGTCGCATCGTTGCCTGATACGAAAAGCATGTTGCCCTTGCGTACCGCGGGCGCGAAAGTGAGATGTTCGTAGATCTCCCAGCCTTTGGGTATAATGGCCTGCCTCTTGCTCATGCCTGCCTCCTCGTATTAATTGGTGCCATCCGCGCGTATGCCTGCCATGGTTCACCGTTATTTTACAAAAAAAGTCCGGTATCCGCATCCCGTATATACAGTCCATCTAACGGCATCCCCGTTGCCGCATTTATTGCGGGCTACATGTTGATAAACCGCATTGCTTGACATATAATTCGAGAAGGTTGGGGGAAGATGTCAAGCAGTCAGAGGTTTTGTATAGCAGGAATG
>JBFYUA010000060.1:0-5104 GCA_041300305.1 Dehalococcoidia bacterium
AGCCGCCACCAGGCAATCGCGGCCCTGTGCCTTGGCCCGGTAAAGCGCTGTATCTGCCAGGGAGATAACCTCATCCAGGGCACTGTGCCCCGGGCAGGCTTCAGCCACCCCGATACTAACAGTCAGCCTGATTGTCAAATTATCGTCCAACTTTATATCATGTTCCTTCAACGCTTTACAGATACGTTCGCCCATAACCGTTGCTTCAGCCAGGCCGGTTTCAGGCAGTGCGATACCGAATTCCTCACCACCCAGTCGGCCGAATATATCGATGCCGCGTATCTTTCCGCAAACAACGCCGGTGAATTGTTTCAGGGCGAAATCGCCGCTGAAATGCCCGAACCGGTCATTGACAGTCTTAAATTCATCCAGGTCCAGCATCATCAGGCTGTAAGGCCGCCCATAGCGCACATACCGGTCTGCCTCGCCCTCAGCCAGCTCCATGAATTTTCTGCGGTTCCAGATACCGGTCAATTCATCCACCGAGGCCAGCCGTGTAAGTTCATCTCGCAGCTTGTACTGATCCCAATTATCCAGGAACTGCCGCCTGCGGTAATACTCCATACGTGCCGCGCAGATCAGTCCCGTGCCATTGACCATCAGGTAAGAAACTAGAGTAACATTCCAGATTGGCAGGGTCGCCATAGCTTTGAGCAGTCCCATAGCCAGCAGGTCACCCAGCGAAAGCACTGCCGCCAGAATGATTTTGATGCTCAACCTTACCGGGAAAAAAAGGTAGATGACCATCAGGATGGCTACATTTACAACTGCATAATGCGTGTAGGAAACAGGCCGGGTTGCCCCGATGTAAATACAGGAGCAGATGAAGACCAGGCCATACAGCATCATCAGCATGTCGAATTGCGCCTGACCCCTGACACGTGAGAGCATTAAAAATATCACCAGGGCGGCGATAACCAGCAGGCTGGCGCGTAAAAATAGCAGCAGGTAGAACTGTTGTGTCAATCCGAATAACAGGTAATCGGAGTACCCGAATAACAAGATGGGCAGGGCCACACAGGCAATGCCCAGGGCAGACTGCTTGATATCCGCGGCAAGGTAATGCTGCCGGTATTTCGCGTAAAGCCCTGCCGGTAATTGAGTGTAAAACCTATTGATAATCGCTGACCACATCTGATTAACCTATCAACCTCCGACGGCAAAGTCTACATTTTCTTCTAGAAAATGTAAAGGCCGTATCTGATCGTCACTGCTTACACTCGTACACCGCGCTTGAATAGGCCTGTCCCACGGCCTGCTCGAAGGAGGATCTCCTGGGTTCACGCACGGACAACAGCCTGTCAACCACCCTGCCTTCCAACGATTTAAAAAAATTGCACTGCTTCTGAATTCTCAGCAGCGTGTCCCTCGCGCCGCCGTAAAGAAAGTAGTCGAACTCATTAAGGCGTGGTTCAAGCAATTCACGGGCGTGTCCCTCGATACGGGTGAAAAAATACTCCATCTGCTTTTCGCGGTGGCGGGCAAAGCGGTTGGCTGAGGACCCTCCTTTGTGGTGCCGCGCATGCACCAGTCCCGTCCCGGCCTGCCCCCCGATCAGTTTTTCACCCTCATATATACCGATAGCCCACTTCCCCAGCCTGATTAAAATCAAGCCCAGCTTCCAGTCTTTTTCCAGCATTGATTTCAGGGGCGCCGGCGCGAATCCCCGGTGCAAAGATGACTCTGCAATAGGGAAGGGAGGCCAGATAACAATGCCTTTATCCTCCAGGTAGAGGATTACGGCGCCGGTGGGCGATCTAGCCGCTTTCTCCACCAGGGCGTCCAGCATTTCACCGCGGTCCAGGACCTGCGCCAGTGTTCGCTCAACCTCCGCCCTGCCCGTCAGCGGCCGGATATAAACGGTAAAGGCAGCGTTATTGTTGCGCTGGTCCGCCAGCCATCGCAAAGCGCGGGCGCGGGTAAGTGCGTACTGGTTAACTTCGGCCATACCGACATTTTACACTTTATAGCGGAAGTAGGTGCCCCGCCATATTGTTTTTGGGGTAATACCCCGTTTTTGAGGGGCCCAAGAGCGCGGCAATCTGTCAATGTGAATGTAAGGAATTATGAATTAGTTCAGACAAGAGTGCTAATCCGTTTGAAGTGGCCGACAAATTGTTACGCCCGGGGCAAAGCTCACGTTTGATGACAGAAGGTAATGAATTGCTGGAGCAGGTCTATTTCAGGCAAACACCTTGATATTTTTGTTGCGTAACTCCCGTTCAAGTTCTTTTAATTCGGGGAGGTCATCCAAATTGACACCGTGGCTAACGCAGGTTATCTCAATGCCCCTGGGTTTTCCGTTTGCATCGTAGTCAATGCGTCTTTCAGTATCCAAATCTTTTCCATAGGCATAAGGCGCATCGCTTAAATGCACGTAGACTGCGTCAGCTTTCTTGTCATACTTAATTTTCATAATATTCCTTCTTCGAAAGTGTTTAATCGTCCTTATCTGCTGAGGTAATTACTACTATCGGATTAACACAATCTTTTTTCACTACGACTTTTATGCGTCTTCCCCCTACCGATGCAACATAAATCGGGTTACCGCCTTTATCCGCATATTCTATGTCATGATGAAGGATGCAACTTTCAACCTCTACTCTGGAGATTCCTCTTTCTTTCATTTGATCCAAGGCATGTTGCAGGTATTCGATTTTCAATTATCCATATCCCGCCGCTGAAGTGGCAAGTTATACGACATCAATAGACCTTGTTTACATTGTGAACTTTGCATGCCTTCCTGTCAATCATGAGTAGGTATGCAAGAAAATTTCACGCGGCCGCTTACACGTATCTTAAATATGCATTAATGAATAATTGAAAGGTCTTTTCCCCAGCTGATGAATTTGTAGGGCAACATATAGTTGTCAATTGATTAAGCCGAGTTGCTTTAACCGGTCTTCAATTTCAAGGGTCGATTTGAATGACCCTATCTGAATATGCTTTAATATGCCATTTGAATCGATGAAAAAAGTATAGGGATCAGCGGCTTTTGGCAAAGCAAATGTTGAATATACTAGGCGATTCCAATCTAGCATAACTGTAAAATCACATTGTTTACTATAAAGATAGTTTCTCGTTGAAGCAGTGTTATCCAATGTATTGATAGACAGAAAAACTAGCCCTTGCCTAGAATATTTGTTAACAATTTCCTTGAAATAGGCGAACTCTGGCCCACACTCTGTACAATTTACGTTCCATGTATTAATCATTATGGGCTTTCCTCTAAATTCTGTGAGGCTGTGCGATATATTATCACTTCCTACCCAATAAATTATTGGTGCCTTAGAGCCTGGTATAGGGCGAGAATTATCAGAGGTAATACTGGTTATAATGGGTATTGAGTAGTCCTGTGGTCTAGCCGGAGCGCAAGCAGTATGTACTATTAGTATTAGTAGTACAACAAAAATAAAATGAATATTGGTTTTAATACGCATATTAACTTTCCCTCAATTATTATTGCACTTAAGTCGCAAAACGGCTCAACCAGGTAAGCTGGCCGGTCAGCATTAATATACCCACTATTATCAGCAGCGCGCCGCTGATAATAGAAATAAGCGCCAGGTGACGGTTAAGCCCTTTCCAGAAAGGCATGATGTAGCTCCAGGCCAGCCCGATGAGCAGGAACGGTATGCCCATGCCCAGCGAGTATGCCGCCAGCAGCAGGGCGCCCTTGGTGCTCTCCTGGGTGTACGAAGCTATGAAGAGGATGGATCCCAGGATGGGCCCGATGCAGGGGGTCCAGCCTACTGCGAAAGCGGAACCTATCAGCATCGATCGCAGGTAGCCGGGATTTGCCGCACCCTTAAGGTGCATGCGCTTCTCGTAGTTAAGCCAGGGTATTTTATAGGCGGCGATAAGGAATACGCCGAAAAGGATAACCACGATGCCGGATACGATGCGCAGCGTCTCAGCATAAGCGGTTATCGCGGAGCCGATCAATCCTGCCGAGGCACCCATCAGGATAAAGAGGATGGAAAATCCCAGCACGAAGGCGATGCTGTGAAGCAGCGTCGGCCATACATTGCGCTTCTCACCGATATCTATGGCGGAGGCCCCGGCCAAATTGGCGATGTAGGCCGGGACCAGGGGCAGTACGCAGGGGGAGAAAAACGATAGCAGGCCGGCGCCGATGGCAGTCCAGTAAGTAATATCGCTTAACTGGCCCACTATTACACTAAAGCCTTATCGATGAGTTTCTGTATATCTTTCTTGGGCCGGTAGCCGACCACCTGCTCGAAGGGCTTGCCGCCCTTGAAGACGATCAGTGTGGGGATGCTCATCACGTTGTAGCTCGAAGCTATCTTGGGCGCTTCGTCCACGTTGACCTTGGCGAAGCCCATCTTGTCCTTGTACTGCTCGGCAAGCTCATCCACGATGGGTGCGACCATTTTGCAGGGACCGCACCAGACCGCCCAAAAATCTACCAGCACCGGCTGCTTTGAATCCAGCACCGTTGCCTTGAAATCGTTTTCGCCTACACTTTTTACCTTGTCAGACATTTCGCCTCCAATTCAGATTATTTCGGTTATGGGACCGGAGGGTGCGGCCTGGTTGACGGTCAGGTCTTCCAGCCGAGCGTTTTCTACTATATTAGCACCACTTGCGATAATACTGCCAATTACGCAGGCTCCCGCGCCTATAAAAATATTGTCCCAGAGCACTGAATCCTTTATCACCGTTTTTTTGCCGATATGGCATTTGCGGCCTATCACTGCCGGGCCGGTAATTATTGCATCTTCGCCTATATTGCAATCGCCGCCGATGACGGCCGGGCCGCTGATACGGGCAGACGGGTGCACCTCGCAGCCCCGGCCGATGGTGATATCCTCGACGCTGTGCAGTGGTGAAGAGCATAAGCCGCGCAGTATATCCCGGTTCAACTGGTGGTATTGCGACGGCCTGCCCACATCGATCCAGTATGCTTTACTTGGGTAGGCGAAGACACGCTTACTTTTCTCCAGCATGGGAGGGAAGACGCCTTTCTCAAACATGAAGAACCGGCCATCGGGGATGCAGTCCAGCACGGACGGCTCAAGTATATATACCCCGGCGTTTATCCAGTTGCTGGTAACATTCTCCCAGGACGGCTTTTCAATAA
>JBFYUA010000282.1:0-9386 GCA_041300305.1 Dehalococcoidia bacterium
TAAAGACGTAATAAAGGAAAGCCTGGGTATTACCATCGACTTTCTCCGCATTCCGCTGGATGACCGCAGGACTTTTGATCTTCTTTCATCAGGAGAAACCACCGGTATTTTTCAGTTAGAAAGCTCCGGGATGCGGCGCTACATCAAAGAACTCAAGCCCACCAAGTTCACTGATATAGCTGCCATGGTCGCCCTGTACCGCCCCGGCCCCATGGAGCACATACCGACCTTTATCAAAGCAAAACACGGACTTGAATCGGTTCACTACCCCCACCCCGACCTGCTCCCTATCCTGGAGGACACCTATGGAGTTATAGTCTACCAGGACCAGGTGCTTTTCATCGTGCAGAGGTTTGCCGGCTACAGCCTGGGCCGTGCGGACATCATCCGTAAAGCCATGGGTAAAAAAATCGCTGAGGTGATGAAAAAAGAGAAGCAGGGCTTCATTGATGGCGCCGTGTTGAAAGGTTATTCAGTGAACGAGGCAGACGCCATATTCGCGCTGATAGAACCTTTTGCCGGCTATGCCTTTAATAAGGCGCACAGTGTGAGCTATGCCCGCATAGCCTACGAGACAGCTTATCTGAAAGCCAACTATCCTATCGAATACATGGTAGCCTTACTCAACACCTATTCTGATAAGGCCGATAAGCTTATAGCAGCGGTAGCGGAGTGCCGGCGCATAGGCCTGGACGTATTGAAACCCGACATCAACCACAGTTATGCCGGTTTTAAGATTGAGAAAACGAATGGCGCCCGGGCTATCCGCTTCGGGATGGCTTCTATAAAGAACGTGGGCGCAGGCGCCCTCGAACCTTTGCTGTCGCCACGCCGTGAAGGTGGCGAATTTAAGTCCATCGAAGATTTCTGCCGCAGGGTGGATTTGCGGTTGGTGAATAAAAAGGTAATTGAGAGCCTCATCAAAGCAGGCGCATTTGACACATTCGGGCCGCGTGGTTCCCTGTTATCCTCCCTTGAGCGCATTATGTCCTTATCACAGCGCGAGCAGAAACAGAAGCAATCCGGCCAATCCAGCATGTTTGATTTATTTGGCCAGAACGTGGATGTCCCCTTACCGTCTTTAAATATCGATGATTGTGACGTGACACTCCAGGAAAAGCTCAGCTGGGAAAAGGAGTTGCTCGGTGTGTATTTCTCCGAGCATCCCCTGTCCGCCCTTGGTTCAAAACTGTCCGAGCATGCGACGGTGCTGTGCGGGGAGATAAACAATGAAATGGCGGGAGAAAAAGTCGTGGTAGCCGGTATGGTAACATCCGTCCGCAATGTCACCACCAGGAACAACCGCATGTTCGCTATTGCCACCTTTGAGGACCTGAACGGCAGCATAGAAGTGACGGTGTGGTCGGATGTCTATACACAAACCGAGGACCTCTGGAAGGATGGCAATATATTGTTGATCGAGGGTACCGTTAAGGTCAGGGAGGATAGCGCTAATATAAGCTGCTTCAAAGTACGCAGGTATGAACCGGATGCTGAAAAAGCAGAAGATGCCGTCGAAGGCAACCGTGCAACGCCTAAAAAACAGGCAGCTAATGGCAACCATGCCGTGCCCGGGAAGCCGGTAACCGAAAGCATCCCGGCAACTCCCAGGAAGCTGGTCATTAATATCAAGCAGAGTGACAACTCGGAGAGGGACCTTTCGCAGCTTCAGCAGATATTAGGGGTATTGCGCAGGCACCCGGGCAGGGACAATGTGCAACTGGTAATCCGCAAAGGCGAGGAGGTCACTCGCATGGACGTCCCCGACCTTACGGTGGACTATTCGGCGGGACTTATGCATGAACTAAGTCCCGTACTCGGTATATAACAAAGGACCGGGTTCACCGGCTGTCATTTAAGAAACTCCCGGATCAATTGATTTACCAACCCCGGTTTTTCGCGCACGATCCAGTGTGACGCGTCAGGGATCCTCTTGATAGTACAATCAGCAATATATTTTTCCAATCCTTCAATGCAACCCGTTAGCAGGGCGGTGTCCTTTTCCCCCCAGATAACCAGCGTGGGCACGGTTATTTTGGGCAGCATAGCGCTGAGGAGCGGTTTCTTTGCCGCCTCAACCGGGTTTTCCAGCGCTTCCACATTAGCAGCGCGATAATAATTAAGTCCGCCTGTCAGCGCCCCGGGCTGTGACCACGCGCCGATGTACCCCTTCACATCTTCGTCTGTCAGGACGCCTTGTTTAATAATCTCACCAAAAGCCATCTTCAGTAAAAACGAGTAATTATTGTCTGACAGCAGTTTTTCCGCTTCCTGGCTGCGAAACATAAGCATATAGCTGCTGGCCTTGCGCTGTGCGGGACTATTCCTCAACTCACGTTCAAAAGTCGCCGGGTGGGGGGCATTCACAATGATGAGCTTTTCCAGGCATTGCGGATAAAACATGGCAAACGTCCAGGCCACCGCGCCGCCCCAGTCATGAGCGGCCAGAATAAATCTCTTAAAACCCAGGTGCTCAGCCAGCAGGCGGATATCCTCCATCAGGAATTTCTGCTTATACTGGCTGACCTCCTGCGGTTTAGAGGACAAATTATAGCCGCGCATATCGGGCGCCACGGCCAGGTGATCCTTGCCAAACTCCTCCAGTTGTTTCTTCCACATGTCCCAGTATTCAGGGAAGCCATGCAGGAACATGATCAGCGGGCCTTTCCCGCAATGCGCATAGTGAAGATTGACCCCGTTAACATCTGCGTAGGAATGTTCAATCATATTTTACCCCCCGTAACCTGCGCTATTTACCCGATTTCCGGCTGTATAAGCCCGTAATTGCCATCTTTGCGCCGGTATACGACATTAATTGCACTATCACCGTCATTAATGAAGAGAAAAAAGTCGTGGCTGAGAAAATCCATCTGCTCGATGGCCTGTTCCGCGCTCATCGGTTTCAGTGCGAATCTCTTCCTCTTGATAACCGGCCTGCTGATTTCAGCGGCGACCCCGGCCTCTTCTTTAGTGGTCCTTATAGATTCATGTACCTTACTTTTATTTACGGCATAGCGTTTCTTATATTTTTCTATCAGGCGCTCCATGACGTCGGTAACGGCATCTATAGCAGATTTCAAATTATCGTCTTTTTGTACGCCCCGCAGCAAAAATCCGTTGATATTCAGTGTCACCTGGACAACGTACGAACTCAACCTTGATTTCGACTTTTCCTCCGACAATTCCATGTGCATCGTGGTGATATTCGTCAGGTACCTGGTCAATTTAGCGATCTTTTTCTCTGCATAACCACGGATGTCCTCATCAATTGTTAAGTTTTTGGCTGATATTTTTATCTCCAATTCATCAACTCCTCATATAGATTTCGCGGGCCAGGGTAAAGCCTGATATTTTATTCGCGCCCATTGACTTTATTGCTGCGGCGCATGCTTCCAGTGTAGCTCCCGAGGTACAAACGTCATCTATGATAATGATATCTTTTCCGCTCACCTCACTGGAGGTGCAGGTGAAAGCGTCTCTCATATTGCTCCAGCGCTCATCAGCGCAGCTTGTTCTCACCTGCGGTTTATTATCTTTAACCCTCTTAACCAGGTCCGCCCTCAGGGGTACCGATACCATTTCGGATATCTGCCCTGCTAATAACTCCGACTGGTTATAGCCTCGTCTTTTCAACCTTTTCTCATGCATAGGTACAGGCATTAAAAAATCCGCTGCCATCTCATGCTCAACGAAATAATCAGCCATATATTGCGATAGACACGCGGCTATTGAGCGCAGATTACGGTATTTAAACTCAAGCACAGCCCTGCGAATGATACCTTCAAACACAAAAACCGACCGTATCATATCAAGGTGGTTATGTGTGCCCCAGCATCCCCTGCAATACATACCACTCGATTCCGGCTTGCCACACCTCTGGCAGACAGGCGGGAGCAACCGCGAGAGTTTTTTAGCGCACTTTAAACAAATGAAGTCACCAACCTTACCGCAACCCACACAGGAGCGCGGAAAGAACAAGTCGATGACTTCACGCTGGAGCTGTTTCAACCGTACGGTCAAAACAACCTGCCCATACCTTCTAATTGGTGCTAAAGCCTATTATTTTAAATTAGTGCTGGCGCAGGGTGTGACTGGCGCCGCTGAAGATAGGTTCATTCAGGTAGATATCTCCGTTCCGGATTTTCAAGTTGAACCCGCATTCAGGATTGGTGCAAACCCAGGCTTTATAATGAATAGCCGCCCCTTGGCTGCCGAAATCGGACAGCGGAACTAAATCGCCAACTTTGCATTTAAGACATTTTGGAAATGAATAGTCTTCCACTATTTATTCCACCTCCTCCAAGAATGGATGAAGTATAGCATTAACCTGAATTCCATGGCAAATTTCACAACTGCAGGCCTCCAAATAAATTTGGCAGTGCGTCAGGAATCCGGCAATCCGAATTCCGCCAGGCGGTTATAGATGGCCCCCTGAGGCGTCAACCGGCTGCGCATCAGCGCCACTGATTTGACCTCTATCTTACATGGCGGTTCAAAAGTCCTGGCCTGCGCCGTGCGGGCAAAATCCATCCTGTCACTGACGCTTGATTCTTCCCTTAACCTGGCCAGTGTGAGGTGGGCCGTGAAAGGGCGTTTTTCGCGCGCATAGCCCAACTTCGACATCTCGGCGTCAATGGCCCTGTGCAATGCGGCCAGGGCATCCACATCACCCTCTAAACCCAGCCAAAATACTCGGGGCCTGCTGTGGTCCGGGAAGAAACCCGTCCGGCCGGTAACCAGGTGAAACCGCCGTGATGAACCAACTGCGGCAGCCGTTACATCCTTTACCACCGCTAGGCCCTTAACCTCAACATCGCCAAGAAATTTGAGCGTCAGGTGCATGGAACCCGGATCCACCCATTTGGCCGTGCGCACTCCCGAAGATTTCAGTCCCGCTTGAAAATCCCTCAACTGCCTGACCATATCGCCGGGCAACTCGACGGCAATAAAGGACCTGATCATTTCATTGGCCATGGGAAATCCTGTTTTCTCCATGGTCAAATAGACGCCGGGCGTTTCCGCCGAGTATAGCGTTGAATTCCGCCTGGTTAAGGCCGGCTGCTTTGATATGTTCTATGACCCGCTGTGGCGAAAGCAATGGCCAGTCGCTGCCGAAAAGCATTTTTCCCGGCCCCAGCATGCCTGTTGCCACCTTATATATAGCGGGATTATAGAGAAATGGCGCCGCTGCCGTATCGTAATAAGTATTGGTCAAAATGCCTTTGACCTCGGGCATCAATTCATAAAACATCAACCCTCCCCCGAAATGTGCGAGGATGACTGTTGTTTCCTTAAAACTGCTGATAAAATTGAACAGCATAGCGGGCGTCAGGTTTCCCTTGCCCGCATAGCTATGCCCGACGGGTTCTGAGGCATGCAGGGAAACCACCATGCCCTGCCGGGCCACCTCCGCCATCAGTGGCTTCATTAAAGTTGAGTCACAAAGGTCAAAGCCCTGGATATCCGGCCTCAGCTCACCGACGCCTTTGGCGCCACCCCTGCCGCACCTGGCTATTTCGTTCAGCGCTTGCTCCGGCCCAAGCGGCTGGACCGCGCAGAATCCTATCAGCCTGTCCGCGTACTTAGATACAGATTCCAGTATATAATCATTGCTGCGCATACAGGCGTCATGGCTGACCCAGCCAATATTTTGAATTACCGATTTTGCGATGCCGTTTTCATCCATGCTGCGGATTAAATCGTCGGCCGAATTAATTCTTGCAGCCGGGTTGGAATACAATGCCCCAAAGCAGGCGTCTGTTGAGCAATACTCCTCACGCTTTATGGCGACCTGCGGACCGAAAACATGCGTGTGCGCATCTATGATCATATCCAGCATTATAATTCACGCCTCCGGCAGTTTACAACAGGCGGCAATTCCGTACCGCTCCAGCGCAGCCAATCGAAATGGACACATTGAGGCACAGTATCCTATAATACAGCTCGTCTGCATAAGGTTAACCGGGTTATTGCGCCTTATTGAGAGGCGCAATTAGCAGTTGCTTCATATGGTGAAATACAATATCAATGAACTTGAAGTCATAGCGCGCAAGCTGCGCCGGCATGTCATAAGCATGATCTCCACAGCCGGTAGCGGGCATCCGGGCGGTTCGCTTTCAGCGGCGGACATAGTAACCGCCCTGTACTTCGATATCCTGAAACATGATTCGTCCAACCCGCACTGGCCCGACCGCGACCGCTTCATACTCAGCAAGGGCCATGCCGCCCCGGTCCTCTACGCCGCGCTGGCCGAATGCGGGTATTTCCCTCTTGACTGGCTGACCACACTGAGGAAAACAGGCGCCTGCCTGCAGGGGCATACCGACAGCCTGCTCACGCCGGGAGTCGACGTTTCCGCCGGTTCACTGGGCCAGGGGCTATCCATCGGCATTGGTATGGCCCTGGCGGCCCGACTCGATAACCGGGACTACCATACCTACGTATTGCTGGGCGATGGCGAATGTGATGAGGGACAGGTGTGGGAAGCCGCCATGTTTGCGCCCAATTATAAATTGGACAACCTCACCGCGATCGTTGATTTCAATGCCCTGCAGCTTGACGGCTTCACCAGGGACATTATGGACCTGGAGCCCTTCGTGGCCAAATGGGCGGCCTTCAAGTGGGAAGTCATCGAGATAAACGGCCATGATATGCAGCAGATCATTGGCGCGATTCAGCAGGCCGGGACAGTCAGGGGGAGGCCGACAGTAATAGTAGCTCACACAATCAAGGGCAAAGGCGTTAGTTTCATGGAGAATAACGTCGATTGGCACGGCAAGGCGCCCAACAAGGCTGAAACTGAAACAGCGCTGAGAGAACTTTCATGATTGATTACAGTGAACTTACCACACGTGATGCTTACGGCAGTGTGCTGGCAGACCTTGCCGGGGACGATCCGCGCATTGTAGTGCTGGACGCTGATTTATCCCGGTCGGTGATGACAAAATATTTTGCCCGGGCGTTCCCGGAGCGGTTCTTCCAGTGCGGGTTGGCCGAGCAGAACATGATAAGCATCGCGGCCGGGCTGGCGTCCTGCGGCAAGATACCTTTCGCCAGCACGTTCGCTGTTTTCGCATCGAGCAGGTGTTTTGACCAGGTCCGCATGTCCGTGGCGCAACCCGGGGCAAACGTCAAAATTGTGGCCACGCACGGCGGAATTACCGTGGGCGAAGACGGCTCGTCGCACCAGGCCATTGAAGACCTTGCTTTATACTGCTCCCTGCCAAATTTCACCGTTATTGCCCCCTCGGATGCCATCGAGACAGTTGAAGCCATCAAGGCAGCCATAGCCACCGACGGGCCTTTTTACGTGAGGCTGGGACGTTCCAAAACACCCGTAATCTATACCGGCGGGTGCAAATTCAGATTGGGCAAGGCTGATGTGCTGGCTGAAGGACGTGACGCGACCATAATGGCCACCGGGATTATGGTGTCGAAATCCCTGGAAGCCGCGGCTTCGCTTAAGCTATCAGGCGTGCATTGCCGCGTCTTGAATATGTCCACAATTAAACCCATCGACAAGCAGGCTATTATTGCGGCGGCCGTTGATACAGGGGCGGTGGTCACCGCCGAAGAGCACCTGCTGCACGGCGGTTTGGGTAGCATCGTTGCCCGGGTATTATCGGCGAACATGCCTGTTCCGCTGGTTTCCATAGGTATCGACGATACCTATTGCCATTCCGGCAAACCTGATGAGCTGCTTGAGATGAACGGGTTGACTGCCACCGGCATCGCCGCCGCGGTCCGGGATGTAGTTACTAAAAAGAATAAGCGCTATACTTAGTGCAAAGATGGCGGGCAATAACCCGGTCATAAGGCGCTTCAATTAAGCTATGGAAAACGACCTGCAGGCAGCTTTCGTAAATAAAGAGAAGGCGGAGCTATTCTTAAATAACCTTGCGCAGCTCTACTCCGATAAGGCCATTAACGACGCCGCCTACAATGGCCTTAAGGCGGAGTATTCGGTCAACCTCCAGCATGCCCAGATAAAGATTGAGGGCATAAAACAGGAGTTGAAAAAGAGACTGTCCCTGAAATCGCGCCAGCTTAACGTGTTTATGCAGGAGTTGGCCCACCTCGATGCGCGTTTCAAAGTCGGCCAGATACCATCAGCCATCTACCTGCGCCTGAGCAAAGGCCCACAGAAAAAGGCCGCCGCCCTGGAGGCGGATATCGCCCACCTGAATTCGCTGATAAGCTCACAGCACTCGGCCGAAGTCGCGATACCTGAATCCACCAGCCTGCTATCTTTACTTACTTCGAGATTCCAGGGGGGGAAAGTGCATACCAACAACCTTCCCGGCCACCTGATATTGACCCCGGCGGCAAAGCCAACCCAACCAACTGAGTCCGTTGCCCCCGTGCTGCCGCCCGATACCACCAGTGTCTCAAATCTGCACATACTACCGGATAAGGCCTACCCGGGCAGCTCAATCGGTGTCATTGCAACCGTGGTCAATTCGGGCAAGGACAAGATCCAGCACAGGGCAGAATTCAAGATCAACGGCAGGCTTGAGGCCATAAATGACATCACACTTGAAGCCGGCCACAGCCAGGAGATAACTTTCATGACTGTCAGCGGGGCCCCTGGTGATTATTATATTTCGGTTGACAACGCAACAGGCATCCTCAGAATTATGCCTCCTGCGTGATAATATTCACCTGATATGAAGACTGGCATACTCGCCCTACTGATTGCTTTCATCGTCATAGCTATCCTGATTGCCGTTGCCCTTTACAGCAACCTGGCCATCTACATCTCCATTATAGCTATCGGTACGGCGCTGGCCCTGCAAAAATACGTGGCCAGCTATTTCGGCTATTTCGTAATCGTGTTTTCCAATATGCTGCATGTAGGTGACCGCATACGCATCAGCAGCTTCAAAGGGGATGTCCGGCACATCGGACTATTCTATCTCACACTTGATGAAGTAGGTGAAGACGAGAAGCTGGGGGGCGAGCTCACCGGCAAGATACTGCATATACCCAACCTGGTATTACTTGACCAGCCGGTACTGAATTTCTCCAAAGGTTACGAGAAGAACTGCAAAATGACGCAGTGTGATTATATATTCGATGAAATACGCATCCCCGTGTCATCGGATAGCGATATCACGCGGGCAGCCATGCTGCTTGAAGAGATTATCAATTCCGAGGACGAGGAGTACCTGTCACAATCCAAGGAAGTATTCAGGGAAAATTACCCGGCGTTTTTACATGAAGCAGAGAGCAACAGGCGTGTGCTGATACACGTGGAAGTAGACAGGATCTGGTTGAAAGGCAAATTCGTTACGCCCTACAGGCAAAGGAACGAACTGCGCACCAGGATGTATATGCGGTTCCTTGAGCATACCGGAAAGGACAGCAGTATCCGCCTTGCCTGACGC
>JBFYUA010000068.1:0-3009 GCA_041300305.1 Dehalococcoidia bacterium
GAGCGGGATGTCCTGTACAGCGCACTACGGGAATTCAACTGGCTCAAGCCTTACCCCTCGGTAGCCAATTTCATACTCTGCGCCGTTCAGGGACGGGGCGCCAAGAACGTTTACACAGACCTGCAGAAGAAGGGCATATTCATACGCTATTTCGAGACGCCCGAACTCCAGGATTATATTCGCATCAGCGCAGGGCGCCCGCAGGATACGGTCCGCGTGATTGCCGCCCTCAGGGATATGTGATACCCTTTGGCTTGAATCCACAGAGAGAGAGGTAGCAAA
Source organism: Dehalococcoidia bacterium (assembly GCA_041300305.1). GTDB lineage: Bacteria > Chloroflexota > Dehalococcoidia > GIF9 > UBA5629 > CAIMUM01. The sequence goes on from JBFYUA010000068.1 coordinate 283, forward strand.
TGGCCGAACGTAAAGCGAGCGTAACCCGCCGCACCAAAGAAACATCGATCAAGGCCGAGGTCAATATCGACGGCAGCAGCAAGTACGAGATAACCACCGGTATACTCTTCTTCGACCACATGCTGTGCCAGCTTGCCCAGCACGGCATCTTCGACCTCAAGATATCCGCCAACGGTCCCGACCAGCACCACGTCGTCGAGGACGTGGCTATCACACTGGGCCACGCCTTCAACCAGGCGCTGGGCGACAAGCAGGGCATTGTCCGCATGGCGCATGCCGTCGTGCCCATGGACGAAGCGGTAGCGCTGGTAGCGCTGGATATCTCCGGCCGCGGACATGCCATTATCGAGACTTCTATCAAGGAAGCCGTGATATCCGAGATGCACTCCGACCTGGTGCACCATTTCTTCGTCTCCTTCGCCCAGGAGGCGCGCATCAATATCCACGCCTGGGTGCTGAGCGGCAAGAACGACCATCACAAGGCCGAAGCCCTTTTCAAAGCCCTGGCGCGCGCCCTGGACACGGCCACACGCCTCGACCCCCGCATATCCGGCACACTGCCCAGCACCAAGGACAGTATCGACTGATTACCTGTTTTGGTAAAGCCGGCCTATTGACATCCCTTTCCTGTGCGCATAGAATACCATCAATATTATTAAGGGAGGTATGGCATGGCATTATTTGGATCACTCGAGTGGGCAACGGCATTCATGGAAGCAATCAACGCCAGCAAAGCTTACGAGGACGCAGCCAAGACCTGGGAAGGAGATTTCTATTTCATCATCGAGCCGGCCGGAGCGGGCAAGCCACTGGAGTATACATATGTTGACCTATGGCATGGCAAGTGCCGCAAGGTGGACGTAGTCACTGAGGCGACCAAGGATAAATACAAGCCTGAATTCGTTTTGCAGGCAGCCGTCGCCGTCTGGAGGAAAGTGGCCGAGAAGAAGATCGACTCTATCCAGGCCATCGTCACCCGCCAGCTTAAACTCACCGGCAATATGGGAAAGGTCATGCGCGCAGTGAAAGCGGCCCAGGAGCTGGTCAACTGCGTGACGCAGGTCAAGACCGAATATCCCGAGTAGTTTAAACAGCGCATATAAATAAAATTATTTCCCTGCATTTATGCCGGGGAGGAGTTGTTATGTTTTTTGGTGTCCCGTTTACCGTCTTCGGAGATGATTCGCTACAATACCTGAACACCATCAAGGGCAAGCGTGCCTTCATTGTTACCGATGCCACTATCGTCAAGCTCGGGCTGGCCGAACTGGTGGTAAGTGAGCTGAAAACAGCCAATATAGAGTGCAAAATATTCGATGGGGTAGAGCCCGATCCCTCGATTCAGACCGTAGAGAAGGCTACTGTCGTAGCCAAAGATTTCAAGCCGGACTGGTTTATCGGGCTGGGCGGGGGCTCCTCCATGGACGCCTGCAAGTCCACCATGGTTTGTGCCTGTGCCGGGATCGGCCCGCTGGATATGTCGCCATCCGATTTCTTCGACCTCAGGTCAAAGGCGCGCCTGTTGTGTATCCCTACCACCAGCGGCACAGGTTCCGAGGCCACCTGGGCCATCGTATTGACTGATATCGAGGGACAAAGGAAAGTCGCCCTAGGCTCTTACGAGACACTGCCCGATGTGGCCATCCTCGATCCCCGCATGGTCATAAGCATGCCGCCGCAGGTAACAGGATCTACCGGAATGGACGCCCTCACCCACGCCATCGAGGGCTATACGACCACCTGGCGCACCCCGTTCACCGATGGCCCGGGACTGGCGGCTATCAAGCTCATCTTCGAAAATCTCAAGAAAGCCGTCGATAACGGCAAGGATGAGGATGCGCGCAAGAACATGATGTATGCGGCCTGCCAGGCCGGCACCTGCTTCGGCAACGGCATGGCCGGGCTGGCGCACAGCTGCGGGCACGCCCTGGGAGGCATCTTCCATACACCGCACGGCGTGGCCATGGGCCTATACCTTCCCTATACTATGGAATTCGTGGCAAACGGTTCGGAGGAGACCCTCCAGAGGTACGCCGAGATCGCCCGTTTTTGCGGAATTGCACAGGGCAGCGATAAAGAATGCAGCAAGGCCCTCATTGCAGCCGTACGTAAACTGATGAAAGATATAGGGCAAAGCGCTACCGTGAAAGACCTTAAGATCGATAAAGACAAATACATGAAGGCCATGCCCGACCTGATCGACAGGGCGGTGAACGAAGCTATGAGTATCGCCGTGACCAGGGTGCCCGAAAGCGAGGACCTGCAGAAAATGTTCGTCTGCGCCTACGACGGCAAACCGGTAGACTTTTAAATAATCCCGCAGGGACCACAGACCGTCCGCATAATAACATATAAGGAGGGCCCATCATGAACGGATACATGGGCAAGGTACTGGTTGTAGACCTGACCAAAAAGGAATTAAAGGACGAACCTCTCAATGAGCAGTACGCCCGTGATTTCATCGGCGCCGGCGGCATAGCCTGCCGCTACCTGCTTGACCTGACTGATGAGAAGACCGACCCGCTGGGAGCGGATAACCCTCTCATCTTCATGGCCGGCCTGCTCACCGGCACCGGCGGACCCAGCTTCAGCCGCTGGGTGGTCGCCTCCCGCTCCCCCTATACAACTTTCTACGGTGATGCCAACGGCGCGGCACACTTCGGCTCTGAACTGCGCTTCTCGGGCTACGACGGCATCATTATCAAGGGAAAATCCGACAAGCCGGTT
>JBFYUA010000041.1:0-7062 GCA_041300305.1 Dehalococcoidia bacterium
GGGGCGACGTCGTTGAACCAGTCGATAGTAGTGTCTATCAAGCCAAGCTGATTCCATGTCTCTCCGTTATTACGGCTGACAGAGAAAGCGGATTCGTCATTTCCAATCGGCGCTATAATGAGATTATCAAACCAATTTGCGCCACCTGCGACACTGTTTCGTGCGGCCAGCGAACCCGTGCCTGCGAAAGCCAGCGCACCATCGTTACTCCAGGCGACCCGAGCGCTGCCGATACCAGTCGTCAGGCTGGTGCAAGCCGCCTGACCGGCGGCCCCGGTGGCGGGTTTGAGCGCAGGATACCAGCAGGGTATGGGGCAAGTGGTCGGCGAATCAGTGAACCATGTCGGCACGGTCGCCGTGCAGGCTGCCCCCCATCGCTCACCCGCAATAAGCTTACCGGAGGAATAGGTCCCATAGTAGGCGATGCTGTAAATGGATTTATTAACAGTCCTGGTGGTGTCCATCAGGAGATAAGTATGCGTATCGTCGATGCGGAAAATACCATCCTGGCTCGTAGTGCTCTTGTTACTGTCGCAATCCAGACTTATATAAACGCGGCGCATGTTTGCTGTCTGTCCTGAGAAATCCTCAGGCAACTCTAAATCGGATATGTTCAATTGGTCCAGTCCGGGTGAAGAGTTAGCAGGAGAAGAACTGTTCTTTACCTCCACACCGTTGCCGGTAAAGGCATAATTCAAAGTTGCGTTTATAGCTGTATCCCTGAAACCCACATTGAAATAGGTAGCGGTGGCAGTGGCATAGACCAGTGCCACTGAGTGATCCGAAGCATAGTTCGGTGAAAACCTGATATTGAAATAATCGGCCTGGCCGAAAGGAAGAGGAGTTACCGAGGACGCCGCGCCCTGGTTCTGCCACTGACCCGACATTTTCCCAAAGGGCTTGGACGTAATGATATAAAAGCTGCCGTTGCCCGTCCCCGTCACTGTTGCAACTCCTATGTCCCTGTTGCCTCCGTAATCTACTGAAACGGCAATATCACGGATCGTCTCATTTTCGGCCAGCACAAGCTCCGTATCAACCCAGCCTCCCCCTGAATCGTCCGTGTATAAGACGTGCCGCGGGCCATATGCAGGCAGGTCAGTGGCATATCCGGCCGTCATGGCCCACACCGCCGGATTATCCCGGGCGATGGCCACGCTAAATATCTCGTTATCACCCCAGTAGTCGGCCAGCACATTATATGACCGGTCGCTCCATTCAATCCCATAATTATTGCTATAGTACAACTTGTTCTGCGCACCTAATGCTGTAGTTTCCGGTTCACGCACTACGGCAATAACCTTCCCGGCATTCCCCACCGCGTAATCGATTATGTCGCCGGGACTGACTATATCATAGCGTCCTGTGACAGAGCCCGGTGTCGATACCGTGTCCCATCTCATAATGCCGGCGTCAGCGCTGGCCGGCGAAACTGTAGTTATATTCACAGGCAGGGCAATCGCAGCCGAGAGGCATAATCCAAATAAAAATCCCGCCAAACGCGGGATTTGAAGCTTTTTACTGAAGATACGAGTTGTCATTAATAAGTTATCTCGCTTACAGTTTTTATCCGGTATCATAGCTCTCCACCGAAATCTATACAATTTTTCAACCACTACACCAGATATCACTTCTTTATCTTTTCAAATCTAAAATCGTGCGTCCTCCCATTTTTTACATTATATCATAAACACATTAGCATAAAAGTGTTTCGTCAAACGTGTAGAGGCGCCCGTTGCTCCTTCACTTAAATGCCGGAGCAGACTGCAAGGGTAGGCAATGGTTTTTATCATCAGAATACGCTACTATTTTAGGCAGTAAAAGGCATGCAGACATGATTGAACGTTCCAACATCCTGGCCTATGCCCGTATTCTTGTTGTTGATGATATTCCGTCTGATCTCCAGCTGTTGACGGGTATGCTCAAAGAGCGGGGATACGCAACACAGGCCGTGACCCAGGGGAAATTGGCGCTGGAAGCCGCGCGCGGCAACCCGCCGGACCTGGTCCTGCTGGCTATCAATATGCCCGAAGTGGACGGTTACGTGGTATGCAAGGCGTTAAAAGCCGATGAGAAGCTGAAGGGAATCCCGGTCATTTTCATTTGCGGCCCTACAGAAAGCATAGATAAGGTCAAAGCTTTCTCCGCGGGCGGGGTAGATTACGTTACCAAGCCTTTCCAGATTCAAGACGTGGATATCCGCGTAGAAACACACCTGAAACTGCGGCGCTTCCTGGTCAATCTTGAGAACCTGGTCAAGCCCGGGATGAAGGAGTTATCCGAGTCGCAGATGGCTATCGTTATGGCCATGGCAAAACTCGCCCAGGCAAGGGACGACGACACAGGGACACATATTGAGAGGGTGCAAAACTACTGCAGACTGATAGCTGCCAGGCTCGGTGAACAGCCAAAATACAGGGCCAGCATTGACCGCGAGATTGTTGATTTAATTTATACTTCAAGCGCTTTACACGATATCGGCAAGGTGGGAATCCCGGACGAAATTCTGTTAAAAGCTGACCGGTTAAGCGTGGATGAGTTCGAGATTATGAAAAGGCACACTATCCTTGGAGTGGAGATACTTGAACGCGTAAGGAGATCTTATCCTACCAACACCTTCCTCAGCTCAGGCATGGCAATTGCCCGGTCTCATCACGAAAAATGGGATGGGAGTGGCTATCCTGACGGCATCGCGGGTGATGACATCCCTCTCTCGGCAAGGATAATGGCGATTGCAGACGTTTATGATGGACTGAAATCTAAACGCAGCTACAAGGAACCCTTATCACACAAAGAATGCTGTGAAATTATTTTCGAAGGCAGCGGGACTCGGTTTGACCCGGATGTAGTTGATGCCTTTCGTGAAGTCAATACGGAATTTGAATCAAACTGGTTGAAGCTTGCCGGAAAGGTGGCTGCTGCAAAAAAACCAATGGGAAAGTGGAAATGGATCCTCGTCTCTGCAATTGCAGTGGTTAGCGCGCTGGTGATATATGCTCTGGCTTCCGGCCCTCTTGCCCCACCCCCGGTAAGTCCCGTCATTGATAATCCCAGTCAGTATCCCGGAACGGTATCATGGATCCGGCAGGGTGTTGTTTTGGACCTGGGCGCCGGCGGGGATTTTGATGATAAGAACATTGAATCACCCTGTATAATCAAGCAAGCTGATGATTCCTATATCATCTGGTACCGGGGACAGACCTGGGCAGATAAGGCCGGCCGCATCATGCGCGCCACTTCACCCGACGGCGTCAACTGGACCAAAACCGGTGTCGTTATGACGCCCTCACAAGAATACGAAGGTGATAAGATCGATCCTATGACTGTCATCTTCGAGAATGGGATTTACAAAATGTGGTACGGCAGCGAAGGATTTGGGGGCTGCGCCTGCTATGCCACATCTGCGGACGGCATCAACTGGACCAGGCATGCTGGTAACCCCGTGCTGAGGAAAACGCCGGGCGGTTGGGATAATGAAGGCGCCGGAGGACAGCACACAGTAATCAGGGCGGGGGATAAATATTACATGTATTACAAGGGGTTCGGCGGCGCGGCACCCGGCTGGAGTTTCTACGGCATGGCTGAGTCAAAAGACGGTATAAGCTGGACTAAAAAAGGAAAGGTCCTTTCACCCGAGACAAAGATGGGTGAAACCACTCAGTTCAGGAACCTGGGCGCCTTCCGCGTCGGGGATTATTATTGCATTATTTATTCAATGTCTGAATACCTTCAATTGTTCCTGGCCACCAGCAAGGACGGGAAAATGTGGAATAAGCACGGCTTTATTTTCCTGCGCGGGCTAACCCCTGGAAATTATGACCAAAAATGGACAACCGCACCCTGCATACTTGCGGAAGGCGACACGATCCGTATGTGGTATGAGGGTGGCGATCCTGAGGGAAGGGTCCGTACACTATTAGCTGAAATTAATAAAAGCCAACTGATGACGGCATTTCGAAACCCGGGCAACCTTTCCGGCGCGGACAAGTAAACTTACCCTGATCCAGGCTAAATCCAAATACCCTTCAAAGGGATCTGACTCAGTACGAGTCAGATTCATCTTCGCCCAAGGCAACGGCCACTGCTATCAAAGGGAAGCTAATAACAGTGAAAAATATCAGTGCGATGGTAGCCGAGCGGGCCGCAAAGGTCTTGTCCTGCTCCTTTTGCTTGCCCCGTGTGAGCCATCTGGTATCCCTGGCCGTCAGCAGGGCCCAGAGCTTGTACGGCGCCAGGATAAACGGTGATATAAAAGCGTAAAATGGCAGAAAAAGCCAGGCTTTCGGTTCAGTTACCAGGTAGGGGAGCCCGCGCAGCATCCTGATGATGATGACACCCGCTAAAAATATGAGGAGCCTGTAGGTGTGCCACGCGGGGTCGAACCACGATGTTGCTACTACACCGATATCATGCCCGAAAAGATATCTCCATATTGCGTAAGTTATTACAATGATCCAGAAAGGGAGCTTGACCAGTGCAATGAAAAGCTGGAAGGGGTAAAGCGCGCCGTGTTTATATGCCCAACCCTGCGTCAGCACCATCAGTGACCTCCTGGTCGAATTCCTGTTCCACCTGAGCTGCTGCCGCAGGAATCCCCTGAAAGACTCGGGCGGGTTGGTATAAGCAAGTGCCGTTGATTGGTAAACGGTTTTATAGTCGTTCTTCAGCAGGAGTGTGGTCATCCAGCCGTCATCGCCAGAATCACACCTCTTTTTAAGGAACACCTGGTTGAGAAACTCCTCCTGGAAGGCGAGCGCAAGTTCCCGGCGTACCGCGTAACATTCACCGTTGAGGACGTGCACGACGCCACTGCGGCTCATAGCAGGATAGATCATTTTGTTGCGCAGGACCAGGGACCACTCGTAGCACTTGCCGCCTATGCCACGGTCATTTGATGTAAGCACCTGCCCCGTGACTCCGCCGATTTTAGGATCGATAAAAGGCTTAACAATCTCGGCGATGGTGTTTTGATCAAACCGGGTATCACTGCCGGTAACAATAACGATGGGGTTTTTGGCCTGCTGGAACCCCAAAACCAGCGCCTGTCGTTTACCCGGAGGCGCTACGATGATTTTTATACGCGGGTGATGTATCAGGGCACCCGGGGCCAGTGCGGCTTCGTCACGTACGTCAACAAGCGCCAGGACTTCATCATCCGGGGAGGTGTTTCTAATCATGGATCCGAGGCTTTCGATGAGGACATCGATTTTCTCATTGTAAATCGGTACACACAGCGAGACCGGCGGCCTGAACAGTTCTGTCGTACGGAAGGGCTTATAAGGCGCAGACAGGATCAACCTCAGCAACCAGATAAACCAGCAAAACGCGGCAAAGACAAAGAAAATATGCAATATGTGGTAATAGACCAGGTCGGCAAACTGCAAAAGCCAATAAATCATTAAATGCCTTTATTTCACAGGACTCTCGTTATAATTCTTAATCAAATCTTCATTGGAGTCCAGCATGGCCTGCAGCACTCTCATTTGCGTTTTTAGATTCTCTTTAGAAAACCTCAGGAAGGCCCTTGCGTCTTTGGGGAGGCATGCGCCCGAAAAGGGACCCATATCTTTGGTTCCGTAAGCCGGGTTCCACATCCCTTCAGCGCTTTCAGTAACAATCTGGAACATTTTTTCACAATCCGTGCCAAGCTCCCGGCAGGCTTGCCTCATCTCGTTAAAAAACGCGATTTTATTGGCATTGAACAGGTTGTGCACAAACTTCTGCATTTCTGCTTCCCTGATCGAAACCCTGTGCACGGGACAATCCACCCAGTAGTAAACATCCTGCAATATGTCTCCGTCCCGCTTATGCATCTCGCCAATTGTGACCACCCAGGGCTTCTCAAAATCGCTCACTGCGCACTTCGCCCGCAGGTATTCCGGGTTAACGCATATTCCAAAGTCCTGCCCTACTTTTTTATTCGAATACTTTTCAATAGTCGGGACGATCATATTTTCAGTTGTGCCGGGCAATACCGTGCTGCGGACTACAACCAGGCTGTAATCATCCTTTTGGGAGAGCCATACGCCCAAATTCTCCGCCGCCGTCCGCATATAGCTTATACCCCCGTCATCTTCTGAAATATATGTGGGCACGGACACGAAAAAAATAGTTATCTGCTGAGGGTCCAAATCGTCTGTCAGGGTTGTCTTATATCTAAATTTACTGGCTATCCTAAGCCACTTGGGGTCGATACGGGGATCCAAACCTTCCGTCAAGGTTGCCCTGTACCCCTGGGCGTCCAATTCCTTAACGACATCGACATTGTTATCGACGAAAGTAATATCGAACCCTTTATTAAGAAGAGCCATACCTGTGGCCTGGCCCACGACTCCGGAACCTATGATGGCAATTTTGTGTTTATGGCCATCATTCCGATTGGGACCCATTCCATGGATCCCATTGCCGGTATTCTCAGCCATTTGCTAATCTCCTTTCCTATGGAAAATGCGTGCCTGGTCCGGGTTAAATACGCCCCGGCTAAATAGTAACTGCAAACAGATATACAAGTCAAAACTCGGCAGCGTGACCCGCCGATGGTCTCTTGCCCGCCCTTTACCTGGACACCCCTAAGAAAAACAACCGGTCTGCGGCAATATTGTCACGATAAAGATACAAATAGACATTTCTCGACGCTGACTCAACAGTAAATTTTATAGTGCCACTAAGTTCATCGCCCGGCTGGTAAGTCCGGTTATAAAATCCTGACTCGTAAATCCTCTTATCGGCTTCAGTAATTACCCTGTTATGGCTATCGACGACACATAATCTGTTCTGCATGATGGGATCCCAATGCCAGGAATCATCCTCTTCACCAAAGCTGAGGCATCTATTGCCGGTATTTTTTATGGCGATGAATAAATATACTGAGTCGCCGGTCCATTTAACTCTTTTCAGGTTGAATGACCAGCTACCGACGGTTTTCAAATCCGGTTTCACTAACTGCCTTTGCCCGTTCCCGTCAGCGAGAAACTCAGCCGGCGGAGGAGATAATTCCGGCGAAAACCGGGCTGTCAGGTTTTCTGCCATATCCCTGAACATGTCCTTGCTGAAAAAAACGGA
>JBFYUA010000063.1:0-5770 GCA_041300305.1 Dehalococcoidia bacterium
GCTCTTCCGATCTTGGTATTCGGGTTGGGCACGCATGCCGTTAACCGTGTGGGCGGTGATTACACCCGTATCGTGGCGGTCAGCCACCCGCAACTCAGGCCCGAAGCCGGCAGCAAGATCATTAAATATTCACAGCATACTGCTGATGTGCTGAACATCAGCAGCAACAGTTTTGAATCTGTCCCCATCGGCGACCTGCTGGTGGACTGTGATTACCCCGACCTTAATTTGATAGCCTCACTGGTTGTGGACGGTTACACCCAGGAGATGGTCAGCGCCTGCCCGCGCGGGAGGGCCGGCCAACTGGTGCTGACCTTCAATAATTTTATCAATAAAACACCTTTCATCAAGTATATGGACGCCATGCTCAGCCGGCTCGAGGAAGCATACCAGCAGCCGGTGGACACTGAATTCACGGCGCGCATCGATGCTGAAGGCAACGTCAAGATCAACCTGCTGCAATGCCGCTCGCTCAGGTTGCCGGGCACAGCCGGCCACGTCGAATTCCCCGATAAGATACCCGATGAAAAGATCCTCTTCACATCCAGTCGGTTCATTAGCGGTGGCGCAGTGCATAACATTAAATATATCCTATATATCGATCCCGGAAAATACGCAGCCATAGAGGCAGAAGAGGTCAAGAGATCTCTGGGACGGGTTGTCGGCAGGATAAACCGTCATCCCGCTATCATTGAGGGGAAAATTATCATGATGGGCCCCGGCCGCTGGGGCAGCAGCAACATCGACCTTGGAGTCAATGTGGGCTATGCGGACATCGATAACACCTCGGTGCTGGTGGAGATGGCGCGGGAAGACAAGGGTCATGTCCCGGAGGTTTCCTACGGCACGCACTTCTTCCAGGACCTGGTGGAAGCGGGCATTATGTACCTGCCTGTCTATCCCTCTGATACAGGTTCAAAATTCAATGAGGACTTTTTCGGCGACGGCGCCAATGTGCTGACGCAACTGATGCCGGAGGTAGCTGAATTCGCGGAGGTCATTCATCTCATAGATGTTACGCACAACTCTAACGGCCTTTACGCGCATATACTGGCCGACCCCGCAGTCCAAAAAGCCGTCTGCTTCCTGGATATCAGATGTCAGTAGCTACCGGCCGCTACCGTACATCGACGAAGTATTCCTTCCACCAATAATCATCGTTGATTACGTTACGTTTATCAGGAAATGCTCCGTTAAGGAACGTCAATCTGAAGGTAGTACTCTCTGGAGGCCAAAACTCCTCTGTCCCGGACGAAGTCATTTGATCACGGGGGTCCGGTTTGCCAAGCAGGGTATTTATAAGATAACTCTCAAGATATGTATAATCGGCATCGAGTACATTCCAGTAAACAAATACGGACTGGCCCTTTTTTATTTGTTGCGGATACACCAGGAATGTTCTGCACCTGTCACCCCTGGTAAACGCAGGCCTTTGCCCTGCGGACAATGCCACAACATCAACCTTTTGAGAAACAGCGCCGTAGGCATTTGTAGCTGTTAAAGTATAGGTGTAGTTCCCTGGTATTTCAGGAACGACAAAGTACCCGGTCCTTTCTTTGGGCACGGTGACGATTTTCCCGCCACCGAGATCGAGTGAATAGGAATCCGCCCTTACCACCTTCCAGCCCAGGAAAACAGGTTCGCGCACTTCGATAAGCACGGTATCAGCATACAGATTCTTTTCGAAAAATGGCAGCTTTTCAACAGGTACACCTGCAGGCATAGAAAGCGAAGCGGGCGGCGGCGCCTTGAAGCCGCTCATAGTCCCGGTTGACCCGCTCTGTATAACCGGCAGCTCTCCTCCCGGACCTCCACCCTGGCCCCCGGCCTGCAACTCCCCCATGCCTGATGGCTGGTTGCCCCCCTGCAAACCCTGCAGTTCACCCATGCCTGAGGGTTGGTTGCCTCCCTGTAAACCCTGCAGTTCACCCATGCCGCTACCGGATGTAGACGGCTGTCTGCCGGACGACCCGGACTGGCTGATAGGGGCACTGCCCGGTTGCGCTCCGGGCAGGGACTGCAGCTCCCCGGGGGTTTGCGCCATGCCCCCGGTGACGTCCGGGGCTTTACCGGGCGCCTTGCCCGCCGGCGCTGCGCTGCCGATACTGACGCACGACATTAACAAAACAGACATTATTACCAGTAGAAGCAACCCCTTTTTCATCATAATTCTCCTCTTTACCAATAACTATCAGCAATCTGTAACATCAGTTCTGCCCCTGTGGCATCTCACTTGAGTGGTTGGGGACTGCAGGCACCAATAGCCCACCCATAGAACCGCTTGCAGAGACTGTAACAGTTACGGGAAACCTGGTTTCTTCCAAATTGTTCTTAGCTGTTAATGTATACACAGTAGTTACAGTGGGATTGACGATTTTTTTATCTGCGGCTGCTACCACCCCGATGCCCTGGTCAATTGATACCGAGGTGGCGTATTTTACATTCCAGGATAATTCCGCGGTACCGCCGGCGCTGATGCTGGAGGGCGTTGACTTAAATTCAATTGATGGCTTCACGGCGACCTGTCCACCAGCAACTGTATCAGGAGCCCCTCCCTTCAACGGCGGCTTGTCAACTATAACCCCACCTGACATTCCGACCGCAACGCTGAATGGTTTTTCCGCCTTGCCAAAGCGGTTGGTGGCCGTCAGGAGAAAAACGGTCGTGGCATTGACGGTCACCAGCTTGGAGCCGATCAATTCCACCATACCTATTCCCGGCTCTATAGCCACCGAGGAGGCATCGCTAACCTCCCATCTCAACATCACCTGCTTTCCCTTCTCCACAGAATCGGGTGCCGCCGTAAAAACGTGAATCTTAGGGGAATTGTCCGGGCTGCAGCCAATATTGCCTAATTTGACACAACCCCCGCCTACAAGAGCCAAAAGCAGCAATACACCCAGTACTCTTCTCATAACTTACCTCCGGCACATCTTTGATTAGCTCGCACTATCACAGGATTATAACAATAATACCTGAGTGCAATTAAATTCACAAGACTCTCGGACATCAATTTTTTCGCGGACATTGACATCCCTCCATTTTCCTGATATTGTATGGCAATAGGTTTCCGTAATCCATAATAAAATGACTTTTGAAACGCAGGACGTCGAGAGGAAGATTTATTCCATCCTCAAGGTGCTGGCCAATTCGGCTGAACCGGCGGGGTCGATTGTCATCGCGCGCGCCCTCAGGGAACTGGGCATTGACCTGGGCGAGCGGGCCATCCGCTACCATCTCAAGCTGATGGACGAGCAGGGCCTGACCAATTTAGTCGGAAGGCGGGACGGACGGGTCATAACCAGCCTGGGACTCAAGGAACTCAAGCACGGCATGGTCAAGGACAAAGTAGGCTTTGCCATCTCACGCATCGAGTTGCTGGCCTTCCGCACCACTTTCGACCTGGAAAAGCGCTCCGGCCTGGTTCCGGTGAATATATCCATGGTACGGAAACAGGATTTGCAAAAGGTCCTGCGCCTGATGAAACCGGTCATCTCGTCCCACCTTTGCGTAAGCAGCCTGGTAGTTGCCGGCAGGCAGGGCGAGAAAATAGGCGATTTGATTGTACCAGAGGGCAAGGTAGGCATCGGTACAGTCTGCAGCATAGTAGTCAACGGCACACTGCTCAAGGCCGGCGTGCCGATGAATTCCAGGTTCGGCGGGCTGCTGCAAATGTCGGATGGCAAACCGCTGCGCTTCGTGGAACTGATAAATTATGCGGGGTGCTCGCTGGACCCGTCCGAGATTTTTATTAAGGCCGGCATGACTTCGGTCGGCCATGCCGCCAGGAGCGGCAATGGCAATATATTAGCCAATTTCCGCGAGATACCGTCAATGTGCCGTCCCGTGGCGCACGATGTTATCAGCAAGCTGGCCAGGGCCAGGTTGAACGGCGTACTGCTGGTCGGCAACGTGAGCGAACCGGTCTGCGAGATACCCATGGAACTGAACCGGGTGGGGATGGTGCTGATCGGCGGCCTCAATCCCATCGCGGCTGTCGTGGAGGCAAACATAGAGGTGGAATCACACGCCATGAGCACTGTGGTGGACTATAAGGAATTCGTTGATTTTGAGGAGTTAATGGAATGAAAGAGGTGAAGATCATCCCCTGCCTTGATATACGCGAGGGTCGCGTGGTCAAAGGGGTCAAGTTCGTGGATATCAAGGACGCGCGCGACCCGGTAGAAGCGGCGGAAGCATATTGCCGCGAGGGCGCCGATGAGCTGGTTTTCCTGGATATCTACGCCAGCGTAGAAAACCGCAAAACCCGGCTCGACTGGGTGCGCAAAGTTGTCGAAAAGGTGACCATACCTTTCGCCGTAGGCGGCGGTATCAGCAGCCTGGAGGACATGAAGGCCCTTATAGATTCAGGCGTGGACAAGGTTTCCATCAACACCGCGGCGGTGCAAAACCCGGACCTTATCAGGGCTGCTGCCGGTGAATTCGGCAGGGACCGCATCGTGGTCGCCGTGGACGGCCTGAAAAATCCCGCCGGCAGCGGCCGCCCGCGGCTGGAAGTGGTTATCAAGAGCGGCAACGAGCCGACGGGCATGTCAATCGTCGATTGGGCGCGCAAGATCGAGAAATTGGGCGCCGGCGAGATACTGCTGACCAGCAAGGACGCCGACGGCACGAAGGAAGGCTACGACCTTGAGATGACCCGGGCGGTAGCGGAAGCCGTCTCGCTTCCCGTTACTGCTTCCGGCGGCGCTGGAACGCTCGAGCACCTTTACGATGCCGTGGTCAAAGGCAAGGCCTCAGCCGTGCTGGCAGCTTCCATCTTCCACTTTAAGGAGATATCCATCCGGGAAGCCAAGGAATACCTTAAAAGCAGGGGTATTCCTGTAAAGCTATTACCCAAATAAGTAACAATAAATTTTATTAACGAGGAGGAAAAATGACCCAGATCAACCCATTTGAAACCGTTAGAAAGCAGGTAGACAAGTGCGCGCGCATTATGAAATTGGACCCGGACGTGACCGACGTCCTCAAGAACCCCATGCGTGAATTACACGTATCGCTGCCCGTCCGCATGGATAATGGATCGGTAAAAGTTTTCCACGGCTACCGCGTGCAGTACAACGATGCCAAAGGTCCGACCAAGGGCGGCATCCGATTCCACCCTGACGAGACCATTGACACCGTCCGGGCGCTGGCGGCCTGGATGACCTGGAAATGCGCCCTTATGGACCTGCCACTGGGCGGCGGCAAAGGCGGCATCATCTGCAACCCCAAGGAATTCTCCGAAGGGGAACTTGAGCGGCTCAGCAGGGCTTATGCCCGCGCCGTTTACCAGTTCATCGGCCCTGAAAGAGACGTGCCCGCTCCCGATGTTTACACGACACCTCAGATCATGGCATGGATCATGGACGAATACTCGGCCATGGCCGGCAAATCGCAGTTCGGCGTCATCACCGGCAAACCCCTGGCGCTGGGAGGCTCACTGGGACGCGGGGATGCTACCGCCAAGGGTGGCATGTACTGCATACGCGAAGCGGCCAAAGAGCTGAAAATCGACCTCTCCAAAGCCACCATCGCCGTACAGGGCTATGGCAATGCCGGCTATTACGCTGCCAGGCTGGCCCGTGAGATGTTCGGCTCCAAGGTTGTGGCGGTCTGCGACAGCCAGGGCGGCTGTTTCTGCAAGACCGGCATCGACGCCGAAGAGGCGCAGAAGATCAAGACCAAGACGACCTCAGTCTGCAATTTGAAGGCGGGAGACAAGATATCCAGCGACGAGATACTCGAGCTTGACGTCGACATCCTCAAG
>JBFYUA010000100.1:0-2500 GCA_041300305.1 Dehalococcoidia bacterium
GGCGCTTACTGGAAGGCGGCCAGTTAGCCGGTAAGAAGTTAGGGCATGACTGGATTGTCTTTAACCTGGATTACAAAAGACAGCGTAAAGCTAAAGGGTACAGAAAATTAGCTGCGGATCAATCGTAAGTTGTTAACCTATTGTTAACCATTAATAAAAAATGATGGGGTATTAAAATGACAACAAAGGGGTCTGGTAAAGTAAGAGTTTCTGATCGTAAAACTGGTGGTAGGCCGTACAGGAATCGAACCTGTGACCAACTGATTAAAAGTCAGATGCTCTACCAACTGAGCTAACGGCCCCTGATTTCCCCGGCATGGTCAGAATAAAAACCGGCTAAGAAGTTTAGCATAACCACAGCTTCACAGGCAAAATTCAAATTTACATAATGTCAATGTATACCGCTTTTTTATCCTGCTACGAAGTATAAAATGCTCAATGCAATGGTGAATTCGGCGGCATAATACAGGACGTGATTGACCACGATAAAAGGCCGGGAATCCTTGTTGTCATAATATGTCATAACCAGGACAAGGTCCGATAACAGGAACAAAATGGCCCCCGTAGCCAACAGTACCGTGCAGGTAGTAAATCCCTGAGTAATTGCCGCGTAACAGGCCTGTGTCATCATATAGGACAAAATGAACGAATAAGCATAGGTATCGATGGTATGTTCGGCAAAATTGAATTTGAGTATAAATTTGCTGACCAGGCCTATTATCAGCGCCAGGGCCAGGGCGATTACCACCGGCGTCCAGTTGAAACCGAAGTAAATGATAAGCGCCGCCAGGTAGAACAGGTGCCCGATGAGGAAAGACACCATCCCGCCGTGCTGATAGAGCGAAGAGGATTCCCTGTACATTATCTTGAGGTCTAAGACGATGTCTCCGATCAACCCGCAGACCAGTCCCATCATAATGAGCATGGCGTATGTGGCAACGCCCTGGTTGGGATTGGCCAGGAAAGAGGCGAAGGCCACCGCTATGAACAGGAAGCTGGTAAGCGTCTTGATAAGCAGCGCCTTCACGCTGCCTTTACGGTCCCTGGCAATAAGAAACAGGGCCAATGCGATTGCACCCATGAATATCAACAGGTAAGGATAAAAACTCATAATTCAGGGTCCCCCTTTATTCAATAATCTGATCACAGGCCCATAGCGCCGCCGGGTTGCCGTTGCAGAAGCAGGAAGGAATTGGAGCGGGTGATGGGATTCGAACCCACGACGTCTTACTTGGGAAGCAAGCACTCTACCACTGAGTTACACCCGCCGGTGCGGACTTATATTAGTTTTAATCTGCCGACCCTGTCAAGTGCGCTTGCGCTGTATGGCAGCGGCCCAGGCGGGTAGCCTGGCATCCGTCGCCGGGAACAGTTCCGGCATATGCGGCTTGATATCGAGCACAGGCGTGCCGTCAATGGCGTCAAGCCCCATGACTGTAATTACATTGGCAGCTACGCCCAACAATTTCACTGTGCTGACGCCGATGGGGTTGGGGCGCGCCGGGCTGCGTGTGGCGAATATGCCGGTCAGGGGCAGGGAGATGTCCCTGCGGGGGTGCGTTTTCAATGCCAGGCGCTTGCTTTTGCCGATTTTATGCAGCCAGCAAATTACAACTATATGCGAAAACTCTTCGATGCCATCCAGCGCCCGGGCATATTTGGGCGCCAGTACGATAGTGGAAACGGTATCATCAAAATTGAACCGCCCCGGCTGCCTGATTTCATTGTTTACTGTTCCCACAGGCTTGAAGTGATAACGCACACTACAAGTATAAAGCATTTTGAAAAGACGATAAATACCGGCAAAAGGTTGAACAGTGCGGTCAATTAGATATACAATCAGCGGAATTAATGGACGCGGATAAAAACTGATGAAAAATGATGCCATCGATAACCTGTTCAACCCCAGGTCGATAGCCCTGGTGGGCGTCTCAGCGGATACCGGCAAACCGGGCGCTGCCCAGTGGTTCCTCAAGAGCCTTATCAATTTTGGCTACAAGGGCAGGGTATACGGTGTCCACCCGGCCGGAGGCGAGATATACGGCGTGCATGTCTATACCGGTGTTAAAGATATCCCCGGTCCGCTGGACTATGTGGTTTCAGCCATACCTGCCAGGTTCACCCCCGGGTTGATGAAGGATTGCGCCGCTAAAGGAGTGAAGGTGGTCCACCTTTTCACCTCGGGGTACAGTGAAATCGAGGACGCGGCCGGCGGGGCGCTGCAAGCTGAAGTGCTGAATATCGCCAGGCAGGCCGGGATACGCGTAATCGGGCCCAATTGCATGGGGTTTTACTGCCCTGCGGCGGGCGTCACCTTTGCCGGCGAGTACCCCGAGCAGGAAGGTTTTCCCGTGAAACCCGGCTGGCTGGGCCTGATCTCTCAGAGCGGCGGCAATTGCATTTTCAGCATCCGCGACGCCGCGTCAAGGGGTGTGTTCTTCAGCAAGGCCATCAGCTTCGGCAATGCCGCGGATATCAATGAAAGCGACCTGCTGGAATA
>JBFYUA010000131.1:0-8119 GCA_041300305.1 Dehalococcoidia bacterium
CCTGTCAGAGGGAGGTCGCTGGGGTTGATTATTGTTCCTGCCACCGTTATGCGGTAGTATCTATTGCTTGAATTTCACAGGATCTATTAGTATCCAATGTGTTCTGATGGTAAACCAAATGGGAAAACTCGCCATTTTAGGTTCAACCGGTTCAATCGGCCAACAGACACTGGACATTGTGCGCAAATTCCCGGATAGGTTTGAGGTCGTAGGAATTGCCTGCGGTCACAATACTGACCTTTTTATAGAACAGATCAGGGAATTCTCTCCCCGCCTTATCCACTCACCTGCCGGTATTCCGTTGCCGGACCAAGCGCAAAGGTCCTCCATGGAAGAGATGGCCGGCCATCCCGATGTAAATACCGTCGTTGTGGCAACCACGGGCAGGGCCGGCCTCAAACCGGCCATTGCGGCGCTAAAAGCAGGGAAAACCGTAGCCATCGCCAACAAGGAAATACTCGTGATGGCCGGCGAACTGCTGGTAACACTGGCTGCCAGGCACGGTGCAACTATATTGCCCATCGACAGCGAGCACTGCGCCATCTGGCAGTGCCTGCGCGGGGAGGACTCACCCGTATCAAGAATACTGCTCACGGCATCGGGAGGCCCTTTTTTCAACTGGCCGTCGGACAGATTAGCAAGGGTTACGGCTTCAGATGCGCTCAAACATCCCACCTGGAAAATGGGGCCTAAAGTAACCGTCGACTCAGCCACCCTGCTCAATAAAGGGCTTGAAGTCATGGAAGCGCACTGGTTATTCAATGTCGCCTATGAAAAAATTGAAACCTTAATACACAGGCAGAGCATCATACACTCAATGGTGGAGTTCAGGGACGGCTCGATAAAGGCCCAGTTGAGTTACCCGGACATGCACCTTCCCATACAATATGCGCTCTTTTATCCCCAAAGAGTGAGCAATGATTGCGTCAGCCGCATGGATTTTACTACGGCCCTCACCCTGACTTTTGAACCGGTTGTTTATGATGATTACCCTTGTTTAAAGCTGGCATTGGAAGCCGCCGGAAAGGGCGGCACATACCCGGCGGCACTCTGCGCAGCCGATGAAGTCGCTGTTGACCTCTTTTTAAAAAATAGTATAGGGTTCATGGAAATTGCTACAATTATAGAAAAGACCTTGAGCATTCACGATTCGATTATAAACCCCACGCTTGAAGATATCGTTTTATCTGACACATGGGCGCGTGAAACAGCCCTCAAAGCAGCAAGGAAGGAAATTTAATGTTTTTGACGATAGTGGTTTTTATCGCTTTACTCGTTCTTTTAGTCCTCACGCACGAGTTCGGGCACCTGGCGGCGGCCAAGCTTTCCAAAGTCAAAGTTGAAGAATTCGGCATCGGGTTCCCGCCCAAGATATGGGGCATCAAGCGCGGCGAGACAATTTACTCGATAAACGCCATACCGCTGGGGGGATTTACCCGCTTGCTGGGCGAAGAAGACCCCACCGCGGAGGGCAGCCTGGCCAGTAAAAGCATCGGCGCGCGCATTTTCGTCCTGAGCGCAGGGTCAGTATTGAACATCCTGCTCCCCATACTGCTCTTCACCATAGGCTTTATGATACCCCATGACGTTATGACGGAGAAGGTACTTATTAAGGATGTTGCCGCCGATTCCCCTGCCCAGGCAGCGGGCATACAGGCCGGTGACCGCATAATGGAGATAAACGGGCGCCAGATAAAGAACCGCGGCGAACTGAGCTACCAGATCCAGCTTAACCTGGGCAACGATATTACCATGGTGGTGCAAAGGCCCGATGCTGTCGAAAAAACCATAGCCGTAAAACCCCGCTGGGCGCCACCCAAGGGGCAGGGCGCTACGGGGGTGACACTGACCTCGTCGGACCCTGTGATAACCCAGGAATCCATGCCTTTCTGGCAGGCGGTCCCCACCAGCGTCACACATAGCTGGGAAATACTGGTGCTCTTCAGGAACGAAATAGTGAGCTGGTTCGTCAGGAACACGGCGCCCCAGCTCGCCGGACCCATAGCGATCGCACAGCTAACGGGAGAGGTCATCAAGGCCGGCATCAGCCCCCTGCTGGAATTTACCGCGCTTATCAGCATCAACCTCGGTATATTCAACCTGCTGCCCTTTCCGGGATTGGACGGCGGGCGCCTGATTTTTGTTTTCCTGGAATGGGCCAGGCGGGGCAAGAGGATATCGCCGCAAAAAGAAGGCCTGGTGCATATGATCGGATTTTTCACACTGCTGGCCCTCATCCTCGTCATTAGCTTTTTTGATGTTTCCAGGATAATCCAGGGGGAAAGCCTGCTTCCTTGAAAAAACGGCGTGTCTCCAAACAACTTCATATCGGCCAGGTCAGGGTCGGCGGCGGCGCCCCGGTTGCTGTCCAGTCCATGACCAAGACCGATACCCGGGATGGTAAGGCAACGATCGCCCAGATAAAAAAGCTTGAAAGGTACGGCTGCGACATTATCAGGGTCGCCGTGCCGGACAGTGAAGCCGCCGCGGCATTAGCCACGATCAAGAAGTCAGTTTCGATACCGGTCGTGGCAGATATCCATTTCGATTACCGCCTGGCCCTGGCCGCTTTAAAAGCAGGGGCGGATGGCCTCAGGCTTAACCCCGGCAATATCCGTGATAAGGAGCAGGTCAGGAAAGTGGTGGAGGCGGCCAAAGCGAGGGGCGTCCCGATCCGCATCGGTGTCAATGCCGGCAGCCTGCCCCCGGGAAGGCCCGGGAGGATGTCGACCGCCCGGTACATGGTTGAGGTAGCCATGCAGCAGGTCCGCATGCTCGAAGGCTGGGATTATGACTTGATAAAGATAGCCCTGAAGGCCTTTGATGTGCCGACCACTATCGAAGCTTACCGCGGCATCGCCGGGAAAACACTTTACCCGCTGCATATAGGCATTACCGAGGCGGGCCTGCCGCAGACCGGCCTGGTCAGGAGCGCGGCAGGGATAGGCATCCTGCTCTACGAAGGTATCGGCGACACTATCAGGGTATCGCTGAGCGCCCCGCCCCAGGAAGAAGTCGCCGCGGGGTATGAGATATTGAAATCACTCAACCTGCGCGAGCATGGCCCCATACTGGTGAGTTGCCCTTCATGCGGGCGCAGCGAGACCGATATCGTAAAATTGGCCCGGATGGTGGGCAAATATTTGAATAATATAAACAAGCCGGTCAAGATAGCCGTGATGGGTTGCGTGGTAAACGGACCCGGGGAAGCCAGGGATGCGGATGCCGGCATCGCCTGCGGGAAAGGGCGCGGCGTGCTCTTCAGGAAGGGACGGGTAATCCGCACGGTTGACGAATCTGAGTTTTTTCAATCGCTCACGGGGGAAATCGAAAGCCTTGTGAAGTAGCCATACTGAAATTTTCATTTAAGGGGTCTGCAAGATGCGATTTACCAGATTATTAGGCCGAACTCTCAAAGAAGCGCCCGCCGATGCCGACTGCGTCAGCCACCGGCTGCTGGTACGTTCAGGCATGATCCAGCAGGTAGCCACGGGCGTATATTCTTATATGCCCATGGGCTGGAAGGTGCTGAGAAAGATTGAGGACATCATCCGTGAAGAGATGGATAAAGCCGGGGGGCAGGAGCTCAACATGCCCTCCCTGCAACCCATCGAACTCTGGGAGAAATCCGGCCGCTTAGCGTCCTTCGATAAAACACTTTTCACCGTAACCGACCGCAAGGAACACAAGCTTGTACTGGGACCGACGCATGAAGAGATAATTACAGACCTCGTGCGCCGTTCGGTGCAGAGCTACCGTGACCTGCCGCAGCTTCCCTACCAGATGCAGAATAAATTCAGGGACGAACCGAGGCCGCGCGGCGGGCTGCTGCGTGTGCGCGAGTTCATCATGAAGGACCTTTACAGCTTCGATGCAGACGAGGCCGGCCTGGATACCAGCTACAGGAAGATGGTGGCCGCTTATAAAAATATCTTCTCCCGCTGCGGTTTGCCATCGGTGATGGTTGAAGCCGACAGCGGGGCCATCGGCGGCAAGGCTTCACACGAATTCATGCTGATAGCAGACAGCGGTGAGGATGAGATAATCTATTGCTCCGGGTGCGACTATGCCGCAAATACAGAAAAGGCCATCAGCATCAAGAGTTCTAGGCCGGCCGGGGAGCGCTTCAACGTCGAGCAGGTGGCAACGCCGGGCCTGAAGTCCATCGAGGAAGTCGCTGCTTTCCTGGGTGTCAGCCATGATCTGACGCTGAAATCGGTCTTTTACGTTGCCGATGGCGAGATGATATTCGTGGTTATCAGGGGCGACCTGGAAGTCAATGAAGTGAAACTGAAAAATTTACTGAAGTGCACTGAATTGCACATGGCAACGGAAGCTGAAACCCGGGAGGCCGGACTGGTGGCAGGGTATGCCTCCGCCATTGGCTTGAAAAATACTAAAATAGTTGCAGATGACTCTATTCAACAGGGCGGCAATTTCGTAGCCGGTGCGAATAAACCGGATATGCATCTGAAAAACGTCAACTACCCGCGCGACTTCAAGGCCGAAATCATTTCAGATATAGCTAAAACCCGGGCAGGCGATGTTTGCCCGAGATGTAACGGCAAGCTTCTGTCCCAGCAGGGGATCGAAGTCGGCCATGTTTTCAAGCTCGGCACCTTCCTTAGCGAAAAGCTGGGAGCGCTCTACTTAGATAAAGACGGCACTAATAAGCCCATTATCATGGGGTGCTATGGCATAGGTGTGGGCAGGCTGCTGGCCGCGGCAATCGAACAGAACCATGACGACAAGGGCATCATCTGGCCCCTGCCCATAGCGCCATATCAGGTCTGCCTGTGTGCCCTCAAGGTCGAGGACGCGCAGGTAATGGAGGCCGCTGAAGCGATCTATGCGGAACTGTGCGCGGCGGGTATCGAGGCGCTTTTCGACGACCGCCCCGACTCGCCCGGCATTAAGTTCAACGATGCCGACCTGATGGGGATACCCCTGCGGATAGTGGTCAGCGCGCGCACGCTCAAGAGCAGCAGCGTGGAGTTGAAGTGGAGGAAGGAAGCGCAGGCGCAGATGCAGCCGCTGGAGGGCCTGACGAAAGCTGTTATCAGCCTGGTAAAGCCACCCTAAAAATGATGTCTCCCCGGGACAATGGCTTCTGTGTGCCTGGACCTGCGGCCCGGCCCCCGTGTCAGAAGCGGAAATGGATGAATATCCTGCCGAAGTTTTTGTCGTCTTTCTCAATACGGTGGTAGAGTCTCTTTATGTCAGGTTGGGCAAGGAAGCGTAAAACGCGCTTTTTCAGTTGGCCCGATCCTTTGCCGGGAATAATCTCCACCAGCGTAATCTTTTTCGCTACGGCTTCAGTGACGACCCTGTTGAGTTCGCCGTCTATGCTCCCGCCCTTATTAAATATGCTGTGCAGGTCGAGGACTATTTTGGCCATGACTGTGTTATTATACCGGAAGCCTCATAAATTCGGCCGCTCAGGTCGCGTCCGGACCGGCTTATTCAGTATAATTCTACAGGAGGCTGAAATATAAATGCACGCAGGCAATTACGCAGTTTCCTGGAGCGGCGGCAAAGACAGCTGCCTGGCTCTCTATGAAGCGCTCAACCAGGGATTTAAGATATCACATATCGTCAATTTCATCTCGGACAACCCGCAGAAAGTGCGCTTTCACGGCGCCGATGCCGGGTTGATCCTCCTGCAGAGCCGGGCGCTGGGAATACCACTTTTTCAGAAAGTGACCTCCTGGAAGGAATACGAGAGGGACTTCAAAGCCGGCGTAAGTGAACTGATACAGGCGGGCCTTGGCGGCATGGTCTTCGGAGATATTTACCTGGACCCGCACCGTGAATGGGTGGAGCGGGTCTGCGGGGAGATCGGTATTGAGGCGCTGGAACCGCTGTGGGGCAGAGATACCGGTGAGTTGCTGGCGCAGTTTATCGGCCTGGGCTTTAAGTCCGTCGTCATCTGCGCTAAAGCTGAGCTGATCGAGCGGAAATGGCTGGGCCGTACGGTGGACCGTGACTTCATGCAATACCTTGTCGATAAGGGCATTGACCCCTGCGGGGAGAACGGGGAGTATCACACCCTCGTGGTGGATGGCCCCCTGTTCAAACAAAGCCTGGAACTCATTGAGAGCCGCGTTTATGAGCGCGAGGGATACTACCTGCTGGATATCCTGCAGTATGGATTAAGCCCGGGTTGACAGATGACCGCCACGTCAATAGTCTCCCCGCGATTACACAAAGTGTCAAAATGTAGCGGGTGCAGCCAGAGCTGCACCCTGTTCCGGATATGCCAATAACACTCCCATCGTCATTCTGCTAATACGATATGTTTTACCCCGTCAACATCGGCAACATAGCGCTTTGCGGCGAGAAGAAATGGGACAATGGGAATAATACCGATGCCACAGTTAATTAAAAGAGCTATTTTCAGCCCTTTCGCTTTGCCCCACTTAGCTCCGAATGAATTATTTCTCTGCAATGAGCTCTTCATGCCTGACCTTTTCCATATCGGCGACGTAGCGTTTGGAGGCCATGAAGTAGCAGAAGGCGCCGAGGATGCCCCCGGCAGAAGCTATGGTCATGGCAGTACCCAGGGCCTGTGCATTTTGCCCGAGTGCATCGGAGATAGCTCCTACAACATAAGGGCTCCATCCTCCGCCAAAGACATACATGCAGAAGACAGCGAGTCCCACGACCAGGCCCTTTTGGGCTACCGGGGCGACATCCTGTGTCATAGCATTCAGACTGGGCATGCCCATGACATTTAGCACGCCGTAACAGACTACCAGTATCATGCCTATGCCCTTAAGCTGTAAGTAAAGTGCACCGGCCAGGCAGAGTGCGCTCAGTCCGACTGTTATGGCCGGTAAATACAGCCTTCCCCTCGGGTTCTTTTTAAACCAGATATCCGCGAGGATGCCGCCCACGGGTGAACCGACGATGGCGGCCAGTACTATGGGTACCATCACCGTATTGGCGGCCGCAACATCCACACCCCAGGCCCTGCCCACAAAGGCCGGCGTCCAGAACAGGAATGCCATGGTCATAAAGGCAACCATGCCGTATCCGAACATTGTCCAGACCAGTGAAGGTATTTTAAAAAGGGTTTTTATTGAAGGCCAAAAGGTCACCTTCACTCCCGTGCTTAGCGTTGTGGCGACGCTCTTGTAGTCTTTCATAAAAAGTGCCAGAATGCCGAGGATGACGCCGGGAATAGCGAAATAAAGAAAAGGCGCTTGCCAGCCCTGACTTTTGGCTATCGCTCCTCCCAGCACTGATCCAAGCAACACTCCAAGTGGCACTGCTATGTTAAAAACGCCCATGGCGGCACCGCGTGATTTTGCAGGATAGGCAGCCCCAATCATTGCTATACCGCCGGGCATGAAACCAGCCTCGCCAACACCGACCATGCTGCGAGGTATAAACAGTGACCAGAAGTTCCATGCTTTGCCGGTCAAAAAAGTGAAAAAACTCCAGAAAATTGCCATGATTGCCATTGCCTTGCGCCTGCTCCAGCGGTCAATTATATAGGCTACCGGGAAGGAGCAAAGTGCCATACTGAGTATAAATGCTGAACCAATAACCCCTATATCGCCATCATTCAGGTTCAGGGCGGCTTTCATCGGTTCTACCACCGCAGCTAATACCTGCCTGTCCATGTAGTTGATCATGTAGAGTAGTGTGCAGATTATCAGGATATAAAGCGAGGCCCCCTTGCCGACTTTGTACTGTTTCGAACCGTCAGTTTTATTAGTCACTAATCATCTCCTAACTTTGGTTATCGAACGATAATTTGCAGCATCGCTTCTATAATCGAGTATAGAATCACCTGTACTGTAATAGAAACCTAATTCACCCTTCTCGTTTTGCCCCCCCAAAATTCTTCACGCAACGTGCGCTTATCAATTTTCCCTATGAGCGTATGCGGCAATTGTTCTTTAAAAATGACCTTTTTCGGCTGCGCATACTTTGATAGTTTATCTTTACAGTAGTTTTTAATTTCTTCTTCAGTAACATCACCCTTGCGGACAACACAGGCGGTTACTACCTCGCCCCAGTGATCGTCAGGTACTCCAATAACTGAAACCTCGTTAACCTGCGGATGTTTCCTGATTACCTCTTCGACCTCCGCAGGAAACACGTTCATACC
>JBFYUA010000132.1:0-9423 GCA_041300305.1 Dehalococcoidia bacterium
GGTATACCGCCGGCCCTCAAACCAGAAATAGGTGGCCTCGGGATACTTCCGCGCTGCTTCTTCCAGCATCCTGCCCAGGACGTATTTTTCACCCGTTTCAAATCTCATTGCGGCGGCCCCCTTTTGCTGTTCTTTACTCCCCTCATATATCCCAACCTGGCAATACCCACCCCACCTCATATACTGATATAAGTACCATATATTTGTCAATATCGTGACTGATTTCAGCGCACGGGCTGTTAGTATTGACTTTGCCCATCCCCGATGTTATATTGCAACATCAGCCGCAAGACAGGCAATTAAACAGGGCAGGAGGTAGCAATGCATCTTCCGGGAATGCTTGAGGCCAGGGCCTCTTCCATCGGGGCGCGCCCCGCCATCATCTACAAGGACCAGCCGGTCACCTACAGTCAGCTCCTTTCAAGGTCGCAGAAATTCGCCCACGCCCTGCAAAAGCTGGGCGTCAAGCCCGACGACAAGGTCGCCCTGATGCTCAATAACTGTCCCGAGTTCCTGGCGGCCTATTTCGCCTGCGCCTACATCGGCGCCGTGGCCGTTCCGGTCAACATCTTCTACAAGGAACGGGAACTGGAATACCTGCTGCGCGACAGCGATTCCGTGGCGCTGATAGCCAGCCCGGCCTTCGCCGAACACTTCAGCAAGATAGAAAACAAGCCGCCGCTTTTCAAGTGGCTGATAGTCAACGGCCCCTACCGCGAAGGGCTTGAATTATCAAAACTCGAATCGGAAGCGCCCTCAACGCCCTTCAAGGCGTTGTGCAGCGAGGAGAGCGTGGCCGAGATACTCTACACCTCAGGCACTACGGGCGAACCCAAGGGAACCATGCTCACGCACGGCAACCTCTTCTTCCACGCCGACGCCATCGTCAACCTGCTTAAGCTCGACGACCACGACCGCGCCATGATGGTAGTGCCGGCCTTCCACGGCTACGGCATCACCGTGATGCTCTGCTCGCTGGTGACAGGTTCGTCGTTCGTGCTGCTCGACCCCTTCAACCCGGTTGAGGTCTTCGAGCAGATAGAGAAACACAAAGTGACCTTCCTGCCCATGGTGGTAGCCATGTACTTCATGCTTATCAACCACCCCGACCGCGCCAAATATGACCTCTCCTCCCTGCGCATCGGCATCTCGGGCGCCTCGGCTATGCCCGCCCAGCTAATGAAGGACTCCTCGGCCGCACTCAACATCAAGATACTCGAAGCCTGGGGCCTGACCGAGTGTTCAGCCTCAGCCACCATACAGCGCGCCGACCTTACCTACAAGGAGGGCAGTGTCGGCTTGGCCTACCCGGGCGTCAAGGTGAGCGTAATGGACGAAGAGGGAAAGCTGCTGGGCGCCAACCAAGTGGGCGAACTGGTCATCAACGGCCCGCTGGTTATGAAAGGATATTATAAGAAACCACGTGAGACCGCGGAGGTCCTGCGCGATGGCTGGCTGCATACCGGCGACATGGGCTATTACGATAGTGACGGCTACTTCTTCATGGTTGACCGCAAGAAAGAGCTCATCAACGTGGGCGGGGAGAAGGTCTTCCCCCGCGAGGTGGAGGAGGTCATGTACAAGCATCCTGCCGTGGCCGATGCCGTGCTGATACCACAGAGGGACGCCAAACTGGGGGAGATACCCGTGGCCATCGTCGTGCCGAGGGCCGGCGCAGTGGTATCCGAAAAGGACATCAAGGACTTTTTAAGCGAAAAAATGGCGCGTTTCAAGGTGCCGCGCAAGGTCTATATCCTCCAGCAGGTGCCGCGCAGCCCGGTGGGCAAGATACTCAAGAAAGAACTGGTCAAGATGCTGGAGGCCGGAGAGCTCGGCGCGTGAAATATCAAAGGATTGCCGCGTCGCCTGCGGGCTCCTCGCAATGACGTTTTTGGGGGCTAGGCCGCCATTTTTACCCTCGTCATTGTGAGCCCGAGGGGCGTGGCAACCTGTCCGATAGTGGCACAATGACATTTAAGGGAAATGAATAGATAAGGAGGTTGGAATGACGAAGATTAACACGGTACTCGGCCCCATCACACCCGATCAGTTGGGGATCACTCTTATGCACGAGCACATGGTGCTGGCCTACCCCGGCTGGGACACGGACGCCCTCTGCGAGAATTTGGAGTTCAGCGAGCTGGCTAAAACCTGCGCGGATGCCTTTGGCGAAGTCAAACAATACGGCGTCAAAACAGTGGTCGACGCCTCCCCCAACGACCTGTGGAGGAACGTCGAACTGGACAGGGCCGTGGCCGAGAAGACGGGGCTGAATATAATCTGTGCCACGGGCATGTACTATGAGGAGGAAGGGATGCCGGCCTACCTCAAGTTCCGCAGCCAGGTGATGGACATTGTGACCGAGCTTTATGAAACCTTCATGCATGAGCTAACAGTGGGCATCGGCAAGACCGGCATCAAGGCCGGCGTCATCAAGGTAGCGACCAGTCACGGCGTTATCACACCCTACGAAGAAAAAGTAATTAAGGCGGCGGCCAGGGCACAGAAGGAAACGGGCGTCCCCATTCTCACCCACACGCAGCAGGGAACCATGGGCGCCGAGCAGGCGGCGCTGCTTATAGCTGAAGGCGCCGACGCCAAAAAGATAGTTATCGGCCACATGTGCGGCAACTCGAACATGGAGTACCAGATGTCGGTAATCGACAAAGGCGTATGTCTCGGCTTCGACCGCTGGGGCATTGATTTCATTTACCCTGATAACCTGCGCAGGGCCACCATACTGGGGCTGCTGGGTCTGGGATTTGCCGACCGCATCGTTCTGTCGCAGGATTGCAACGCCAAAATACTGGGCAGGCCGTTCGTAATGCCCGATTTCATCCAGGCGCTGATAGCCAACTGGTCATATACTCATATTTTTAAAAACATCATCCCGCAACTGAAGCAGGCAGGCGTGACCGAAGCGCAGGTCAACCAGATGCTGGTGGGGAACCCCAAAAGGATATTCGGAGGATGAAAAGAACATTGTTAATGTCACTGCAGGTGCTTTTCAAACGTCATTACCATGCACTCCCCTATCGTCATTGCGAGCCCGAAGGGTGCGGCAATCCATCCACGGGGACAGATTGCTTCGTCGCTGCGCTCCTCGCAATGATATTTTTGGGTAGGACCCTCCGCAATGACAATAGCTGTCAATAACTGTAAATAAAATAATAAAAATTAGTGGAGGTTGATTCATGACAACGAACCCCTATTCCAGCAGGCCCTGGCTCAAGAACTACGACGCGCATGTCCCCGCGAACCTCAATTACCCCTGGATGTCCTTCATCGACATGACTAGAAAAAGCTTTCGAGAAGTACCCGACAGGGCTGCCATGGTCTACATCGACACCGTCATCACCTTCAAAGAGTTGGACGTGATGTCCAACAAGTTCGCCAATTTCCTGCTTGACAAGGGAGTGAAGCAGGGCGATGTCGTCGGGCTGAATATGCCCAATATTCCGGCATACCTCATCTGCTTCGTGGGTGCACAGAAAGTGGGTTGCATTACATCCGGCGTCAGCCCGCTGCTCACCGAGCACGAGCTGGAATACCAGCTCAACGACTCGGCAGCCAAGCTGCTGGTAACCTTCGATGCCAACCTGGCGCGCATCAACGCGGTCATCGCCAAAACCAAAGTCAAGACGCTGGTGGTGGCCGGAGTTTTCGACTTCATGGGCCCGGTGGACTGGAGCGCGCCTGCCGGCGAAATGAAAAAGGAGGGGGCGATCGAAGTCTACAACTCTATCGACATTCTGAAGAAGTACCCTGATAAAGAGGTCGATACCTGGGTGGACCGCGACTCGGACTGCCTGATGCAGTATACCGGCGGCACCACCGGCCCTTCCAAAGGCGCCGTGCTGACCAACCGCAACATCTCGCACCAGATATTACAATGGGTAGTCTGGACCGACAGCAAGGTCGGCGAGGAGGTAGGTGTATCCGCCTTCCCGCTCTTCCACCAGGCTGGCCTTTTCTACGGCTTCGTCGGACTATCCATCGGTATGACCCAGGTACTGATACCCAATCCCCGCGACGTGGCCTTCATCATCACCCAGATCAAGAAGTATAAACCTACCGTAGTAGCCAATGTCCCCACCCTCTTCATGGAGATGATGAAGATCGAGGAGTTTAAGACGATGGACCTTTCCTTCGTCAAGTTCTACGGTAGCGGGGCAGCGCCCTTCCCGGCCGAGTTGATCAAGCAGTTTTATGAAATCGTGGGCGATAACAAGCTGGTCGAGGTCTACGGCATGACCGAGACCAGCCCACTTCTAACTGGTCAGCCGTTCCTTGGCAAAAAGAAGGTGGGCTCAGTCGGCATGCCGATGCCCGACACCGACATCATACTGGTTGACCCGGCCACCGGCGAGATAGCCAAACTTGGTGAGCCGGGTGAATTGTGCGCCCGCGGCCCGCAGATCATGAGGGGTTATCATAATAAACCTGATGAGACGGCCAACTCCATACGCAACGGCTACATGCATACAGGTGATGTTGCCACCATGGACGAGGACGGATTCTTCTTTATCGTCGACCGTCTCAAGGACATGGTCAGCGTCAGCGGTATGAAGGTATTCACCCGTGAACTGGACGAGATAATTGCCCTGCACCCGGACATAGAAATGTGCGCCTCGGTGGGCGTGCCGGATCCCGAGCGCGCCTTTACCGAGATAGTTGCCACCGCTGTCGTGCTCAAGCCCGGCGTGGAGGCCAACGATGCCGCTCGGCAATCCATAATCAGCTTCATGCGCGAGAGGGTCGCGCCCTACAAGGTGCCCAAGCAGATTATCTTCATGGATTCCCTGCCGCTCAGCGCAGTGGGTAAGATACTCAAGCGCGAACTGAGGGAGATGCTCAAGCCCAAAGCAAAATAAACGTTTGCCTGCAGCGGGGCAGGTGGATTATACTTGCCCTGCTGCAGATGAAATACCTGACCGGACCTTACGCTATATTGCTCCTGCTAATCACGCTGGTCGCTGTTTTATGCTCCTGCGCCCAGCCACTACAGGAGCTGCCGGCCACCTTTGAGATTGTTTCACTTGGCGTTGCGCCTTCCAGGGTGATGGCCGGCGAAGAGGCGGTGGTCACTGCCCAGGTGGCCAACACGGGAGGGTTGGCAGGCAACTTCAAGGCCGAACTCACTATGAACGGCGAGCCGGCCGCCAGCCGCGTTATCATGATACTGCCGGGGAAGATAGGCAGGCTTAGCTTCACCGTTTCGCCGGATAAGCCGGGCACGTACAAAATCCAGCTCGGCAGCGCAGGCGCCACGCTGACTGTCGGCGCCGTGGAAGAGCGTGAAGTGGAACTCAAATACGACAGCGGCGTTTCGCGGGATGCCCTCTGGGCAGGCTACAACAACGGGTTCCTTATCAGCTTCACCCCGCCAGCCAAACCCTTCATATTGAAAAAAGTCAGCGTCTGCGCCGGCATCTACGGTGTGGCCTGGGAGGGCAAGACCTTCGACCTCTATATCCTTGACACATTCAATACGCCGCTCTTCAGCCAGACCTACGCCATCGCCAAAATACCGGTCAAAGGCGCCTTCCCCTACCGCCCCCCGTCGTGGGTGGATTTCGATATCCCGCCATTCAATATTGAGAACGATTTCATGGTTTACTTTTTCACCGGGACCGGCATGCACAAGGGCATTCAGGTGGGAGTGGACGACAGCGTCACTAACGAACATTCAGACCTGGCCAGCGGACGGCCGCCCAATATGGCGCCGGTGGCCATCGATACCTTCTATAATTCGACCTTCTGGTACAGCGACCGCAGCAAGGTCAACTGGATGATACGCGCCTCCGGCAGCGCGCGTATGCCGGTGGAATGACGATATTGCAGGCCAATCAATGTGGGGATGGGCCTTCAGGCCCGTCCGCTCTTACGCCCTTTAGCGGGCGGACATGAATGTCCGCCCCTACGGATACGCTGTTATTACGAGTGTTTTTAACACTGTCATGGCGAGCGAAGCGAAGCAATCTCATCGTTAGTGACGCTATGCCCCGGGGTTGCTTCGTCGCTACGCTCCTCGCAAAGACATTTTTGGGTGTTTTCGTCAATGACGAGGGAACACTTTATTATTGCATCTTGCCAAGCTGGCGGATTATCTCGTCTTTGTGCCCGGCTACGTATGCGCTGCCGGGCTCGGCGGCACATTGGCGGCACAGTATGTCATAAGCTGAATTAATCGTCCCGCACGAGGGACAGGTATAATGCTCAAGCATCTCGGCGTACCATACCTCCGGCCCGGACTCCCTGATACTGTCCAGCGATTTCCACAATTCTATCCTGTGCGGCATGGCACACTGGAAATCCTTGAGCTCCTGGCAGGGATAATCGGGGCAGCTGCCGCAAAACTCCAGCCCTTTCTCAGCCGCGCACTTATACATCTTGCAGAGGTCCCGGCAATAGAACGAGCGCACATCTGCACGGCAGCCTCCGCACCTGACTTCCTCAACCGGCAACTTAAGGGCGCCGGCCAGGAACTTCAGCCGCTCAGGGTCTTCCTGCGTGCCGATATACAGGGTGCAGGCCGGGCAGAAAAGGCCGCAGACAGCGGCCTTGTTCTTATCGTATTTACCGGCGTTCTTCTCCATTTTAATCTCCTTTGCTATGTTTATTCACTGTCATTGCGAGCCCGAAGGGTGCGGATCCAATCCCCCGGCGCAAGGGTAGGTACGGCGACAGATTGCTTCGTCGCTACGCTCCTCGCAATGACATTTTTGGTTGGGCTCCTCGCAATGACATTTTTGCAGGGAACCAAGGGATCGCCGCTTTGCATCCAGCCTGTCTTAATGGGGAACAGTATATTGCCCGCCTTATTTTAACGGGTTGCTGACCGATATCTTACCACTATTTGCCGGCAGGCTGAAGAGCATGCCGTCTTCCCCGATTGTGATAGGCCCTTTGTAGTATTTACCCGCGTCTCCCAGGTATATATTATTCAGCAAAGGGTGCGGTATCGGCGGGGTGATATGGTACAGTACGAGTTGTTTAACGCCCGCCGCGCCGGCAGTCCTGGCTGC
This sequence comes from Dehalococcoidia bacterium, assembly GCA_041300305.1. Lineage (GTDB taxonomy): Bacteria > Chloroflexota > Dehalococcoidia > GIF9 > UBA5629 > CAIMUM01. The sequence goes on from JBFYUA010000132.1 coordinate 7,029, forward strand.
ATCTTCCGGGGATGAATGATAGTTGGGGATGTCCTCCGTAATTTTGGCAAGCGAGGGAACGGACGATAACCCGGCCTGGTCATGTATCAGCCTGACCATGGCCGGCTGCAACGCAGCCTGGAAAAGGATCTCCGCGCCCTGCGCCTGTTTTTGCAATGAGCTGCACGGCACCGTGTCGCCGCTGATTATCAGCGACCTGCCTTTGTAGTCAAAGCGGTAGCCCACCACGGGCGACACCGGGGCATGATTCACCTTGAAGGCGGTAACCTTAAGTCCGCCGTCCTCTATAACAACAACCGATGCATCTTCTTCAGAGGACAGGCTGAAAGGCCGTGCCGTGCCGCCCGCTCCTGATGGCGGGACTATCCCGGCGCCATGATGCGCTACCCTGTAACCGTCATCGAGGCTGTAGGCCAGGTTAAACCCCTCAACCACGGTCTCAACCCCCGGTGGACCTATAACGTCTAATGGCTCTGTATTAGAGCCGCTAACCCAGCGCTGCATCATGATCTCACCCAGGTCGGCGATGTGATCGGAATGAAAATGCGTGAGCAGGACCGCGTCCACTTTGCCCATCTGAAAGCCCATCAATGCAACGTTCCTGGCTGCCCCCTGTCCGGCGTCCACAATATACAGATGGTCACCGGCCAATACGACAATGCAGGGGCCGGCCCGTTTAATGTCGGGGAAAGGGCCCGCGGTGCCCGCCAGGCCGGCATACAGCCCGTCATCCCACTTCTCGGACTGGCTGATAAACCGCTGCTTGATAAAATTGGTGGCCATCGCCGTAAGTATCGGTTTGGAAAAAATTACAGCGGCCAGCGCCGCCGCTGCGATAATAACAGCTAAAACTATCCCTGTAACTATCATTTTCTTACCTCTCACACGTGCTCTCCTGTCTTTTACTTATAAAAACACCCATAAACAAAGACTATTTCACGGATTATTTTTCAGCCAGGACTACGTCGCTGATCCTGGCGCTGTCCGCAGCATAGTATTTTGCCATCAGCAGTGTCGTTACCAGGGACAAAGCGGCCACGGGTACGGTCCAGAATAACCCGTTGATGATGCCCTGTGACCCTCCACCCGTAGCATCCGATACTATGCCCACAAAGACCGGGCCAAGTACGCCTCCCCCCAGTTGCGCTATGGCCAGCATGATGCCGACCGCAACCGCGCGCACAGGCACTGGAATGACATCGTGCACCAAAACATTCATTATCGGACTCATGCATGCCAGTACCAGTGTTGCCGTAATATAAAAAGGCAGCCAGGCTTCGAATGGTATCTTGCCCACTGAAAGGACGGCGGCCAGTACTGCAGCCAGACCAAGGAAAGTGGCCGTAACCATAAAGAGTGGCCGCCCCACTTTACTACGCATCTGCCAGCGGTCGGCCAAAAACCCTCCTAAAGGAGCTACTAAATTAATGAGCATAACTGCGCCCATGGCCGAACCGACAGTCATTGGATCCATGCCATAGGCACGCATGAGCGCCGTCGGGATCCAGGCCTGTTGAGCAAATATCATAAAATATAGGAACATTGTGCTGATAATGAAAAGCCAGTACGATTTGATCTTAAACAGTTGACCCCATTGCTTGAAATAGGCTTTGCTCAGTGTCCTCTCCCCTTCTTGTTTTGCCGCCTTGTAATCCGGCAGGAAAAAGGCGATAACTGCCAAGATGATGCCGGGGATGCCGAAGACAAAAAAGGCCATCCGCCAATCTCCGGTGGCGTGCAGCAGGGCCCCTCCCACGAAAAGTCCCAGCGCCACGCCTATCGGCATGCACATCATGAATATGGCCATTATGCGCGTCCTTATCTGCTTCGGGAAGGTCAGACCCAGCCAGGTCTGGCCGGCCGGCTGATAGCCGGCTTCACCGGTGCCCACCATGAACCTGGCTACAAGCAGTTGCCATAGCTGGGCGGCAAGGCCGGTTGCGAGGGTAAACACACTCCAGATAAGGGCCATGCCCATGATCACCTTGCGGCGCGCAAAGCGGTCGGCCAGTACTGCAGAAGGGATAAGGAAAAGGGCCACGCCAACCTGTAGCAGCGACGGCAGCATACCAGCCTGGGCATCGGTCAGGTTGAAAGAGGTTTTGATCGCCTGCAGCGATATGGCCAGGATGGAACGGTCGGCCCAATCGGATAATTGCAATAAACACAGAACGATGAGAATGGTGACCGCTGCACCCCTGCCCACATGATAGGTCTTTTCCTGGGCCCTTTCTTCCATTTTACCTCCAATACATACCGCAAATTTTATCGGGCATTAGTGCTTTTCACCCTCGCTGAGCGCCTTTTCCATCTTCACCAGCGACTCCTTCAGGTTCTTCACCCGGTCAGCCGCCAGGTTGGGATTTTCCAGCGCCTGGAAGAGGATGTTGCCCTC
>JBFYUA010000144.1:0-6994 GCA_041300305.1 Dehalococcoidia bacterium
CTCATCGGCTGCCGCTTCCACATCATCTCCATCGGCCCGCGCCGGGACCAAAGCATCGTCATCAAGAACGTTATCTGAATACCTATGCCTGATGATAGTCGGCTGACGAGCTACTGCGGGCTTTACTGCAAAGACTGCATCCCTTCCAAAACCGAATTTTATGCCGTGGCGGACCGCCTGCAAGGCCTGCTTGAAGAACTCCAGTTCGTTAAATATGCCGGGTTGAAGGCAGGCCAGACGTACTGGGCTGAGGCCAACTCGGCTTTTAAGCATTACCCCGAATTCCTGGCTGTGCTGCAGGCCATCAGGGACCTGGAGTGCCCTTCCATCTGCCGTGAGGGCGGCGGCTACAAAGGTGACCGCTGTGAGATCAAAAAATGCGCCGTAGCGAAGGGCTTCGATGGTTGCTGGCAATGCAGCGATTATCAGTCATGCAGACTGCTGGAGCCAATGAAATCATTCCACCCTTACCTGGAAGAGCATCTGGCCCTGATCAAGACCGAGGGCATGGAGAACTGGAGCAAAAAGCGCAAAGGCCATTACACATGGCTGGCGGAGAAAAATGTCCTGGGTTGATGACAGGCAGCAGGCCTATTTTACCGTCAGGTCTATCTTGTAGCGCTTGAGGGTTTGCTCGATGGCGGCGCGGGTCGTTTCGTCGGGCTCTACCAATGGCAGGCGCGGCTTACCCACCCGGAAACCCAGGTAGTTCAGCGCGTACTTAATGGGCATCGGGCTGCCTATCATGAACATGGTGTTGACCAGCGGTATGAAGCCGCGGTGAAGCCTGGCAGACTCCACGACCCTGCCGGCCAGGAAATCATCCATCATCTGCTTATATTGCTTGCCCACCAGGTGAGTGATGACTCCGATTACTCCGTAACCGCCTAATCCAAGAATGGGAAAGGTGTCCGCGTCGTTGCCGCTATAAACCAAAAATTTTTTACCTGCTCCGTCGATGATGCGGGCTATCTGAGACAGGTCGGCGCTGGCTTCCTTGATACCCACGATATTATCTATCTTGCTCAGCTTGATTGCAGTGTCCGCCGCCAGGTTGGTGATGGTACGGGACGGCACGTTATAGACGATACAGGGCAACTTCGTAGCACCCGCTATGGCCTGGAAGTGCTTGTAGAGCCCTTCCTGGTTGGGCTTATTATAATACGGGACAGTCAGCAGGCAGGCATCCACGCCCGTTTTCTCTGCCTCCCTGGTGAGCTCGATGCTCTCTTGCGTGTTGTAGTTGCCGGTGCCTGCTACAATAGTGGCCTTGTTGCTAACCGCTGATTTAATCTCGGCAAAGAGGCGCAGCTTCTCGTGGGCAGTCAGGGTCGGGCTCTCGCCTGTTGTGCCGGCCACCACCAGGCCGTCGCTGCCGGATGCCAGCAGCGCCTTTGCCAGTTTCCTTGCCTGCGCGTAATCAACCTGTCCTTTCTCATTGAAAGGCGTTACCATCGCTGTCAGCAAACGTCCGAACTTTTTCATCTCGTACTCCGCCGGCTACTTACTGTTATTCTGTTGCCTTACCCAACCCTGGTTGACCGCCTCCTCGGCTATCTGAACGGCGTTAAGCGCAGCGCCCTTGCGGATGTTATCTGATACCACCCACATCACCAGCCCGTTCATTAATGAGGCATCCGAGCGTATCCTGCCAACGTAAACGTCATCGGTGCCGGCCGCCAGCCACGGTTGCGGGTAGAGGCTAACATTGGGGTCATCCAGCACCTTGACACCGGGCGCCTTGCTTAGTATTGAGCGCGCTTGATCCGGCGGCATGTACTCGGTAAATTCGGCCTGTATTGCCTCGCTGTGACCGACGAAGACAGGCACTCGCACACAGGTCGCCGAAACAGCGATATTCTCGGCATGCATTATTTTGCGGGTCTCTTCGACCATCTTCCATTCTTCCTTGGTATATCCGTTCTCCAGGAAAACATCTATCTCCGGCAACAGGTTGAAGGCTATCTGGTGCGCATAAACGTGGGGCACCACGTTACCTCCGTCCAGCACGGTTTTGGCCTGCTTGGTGAGTTCCTCCACCGCCGCAATGCCGGTCCCTGAGACCGCCTGATAGGTCGCGACGGTGATACGCTTTATCGGGTTCACCTTGTGCAGCGGGTAGAGCGCCACCACCATCTGGATGGTTGAGCAATTGGGGTTGGCAATGATGCCCTTGTGCTTCTGAATATCTTCGGCATTTACCTCCGGCACTACCAGCGGCACACGTAAATCCATGCGCCAGGCCGCGCTGTTATCGATGACCAGAGCGCCTGCCTTGGCCGCGACGGGCGCGAAGTGTTTGCTTATCTCTGACCCGGCTGAAAACAGGGCTATATCGACGTTATTGAACGAGTCGCCGGCCGTTTCCCTGACTATCATCTCCTGGTGCCCGACAAACACTTTCCTGCCGGCCGAGCGGTCGGAGGCATATAGCTGCAGCGAAGCCATGGGGAATTTCCTCTGCACCAATACCTTGATAAATTCCTGCCCGACCATGCCGGTAGCGCCGACAATGGCCACATGGTAGCCGTTATTAGCGTTGTTCATGTCAGTCTCCCAATTTTAGTAGTCTGTCCAGGCCATAAACCAGCCCATGCACATGCATGACCTCTTTCACCGCGAGGATTACACCCGGCATAAAGCTCTCCCTGTTTATGGTATCGTGCCTGATGCTCAATGTCTGCCCCAACGCGCCGAAGATTACCTCCTGGCTGGCCACCAGGCCGGGCAGACGGACACTGTGTATGGCGATGCCTTCTGACTGGCCGCCACGCACGCCTTTAAGTGTTTCCTTCTCTGTTCCCGGGTAGTTGAACGGCCTGCCGCGGGCCTGCAGCATCGCCCTGGCAGTAGCCAGCGCCGTGCCGGACGGCGCATCCAGCTTTTTATCGTGGTGCAGCTCGATTATCTCAGCATTATCAAAATATTTTGCCGCAACCCGCGCCAGGTGCATCATAACAATCGCGCCTATTGCGAAATTGGCCGCCACCACGGCGCCTTTCTTATGTTTCTGCGCAAGCTCCTCGATCTCCTTCAGGTTGGCTTCGCTCAGGCCGGTCGTGCCCATCACCAGGCAGGCGCCATTTTTAAGGGCCAGCCTGGCCGCCCCCATGGCGGCTTCAGGGACAGTGAAATCCACCACCACCTGCGGATGATACATTTCTATAAGCGCAGTCAAATTATTATGCAGCGGTGTCTTCCTGGGCAAACCGGGCACGCTCGCATGTTCCCGTTCCGCCTTTATATCGGCGGCTGCGGTAAGCTCAAGCGCAGGATCAGCAACTACGGCATGTAATGCCTGCTGCCCCATCCTTCCCAAAGCTCCATTGACTGCTACTTTTATCTTAGGCATAGTTATCACTCAGCCCCGGGTAACTTGCCACCTGACCCCACTCAAGTCAGTTAATTAGCGCGGCGGCCGCCTCGATTCGTCCCTGTGGCCCCCCCGGGGAGGCGCACCGGGCCTTCCCCCGCCTTGCTGCCCGGCCGGCGGCACATTGGGCCGCTCACCGCCTGCCGGCCTGTCAGCCGGCGCTCCGCCGGATGATTCTGCAAATACAGCCTTGCGGGAAAGGTTAATGCGGCCAAGCCTGTCGATCTCCGTGACTTTCACCATAATCTCGTCACCGATTTTGACCACGTCTTCCACCCTGGCCACGTGATGGTCCGCAAGCTCGCTTATATGCACTAACCCTTCTTTGCCGGGAAGCACTTCCACAAAGGCGCCGAAATTCTGCAGGCGCGTAACCTTGCCCGTGTAAATGGCGCCGACCTCTACGTCCTTCGTGAGACCCTCCACCTTGCGGATGGCCATTTGGGCGGATTCCTCGCTGGACGACCCGATGACCACGGTACCGTCGTTGGATACCTCGATAGTCGTCTTGGTTTCTTCAATAATGGCCTTGATGTTTTTACCGCCGGGTCCAATGAGGGCGCCTATCTTGGAAGGATCAATGGTTATTTTATACATGTGCGGCGCGTATTTGCTCAGGTATGGCCTTACTTCAGGGATGGCGCCTTTCAATACATTAAGTATCACCCCATGGGCCTCGCAAGCCTGCAAGGTAGCTTTGGCCAGCACTTCGTGACTGACGCCCTGAAGCTTGATGTCGAGCTGGATGGCAGTAATACCGTTGGCGGTGCCGGCTACCTTGTAGTCCATATCCCCGTAAAAATCTTCTATACCCTCGATATCGGTAAGTACCACGTAATTACCCGGGTCTTGCTTATCAGTAACCAATCCCATGGCAATGCCCACCACAGGGGCTTTAATAGGTACACCTGCATCCATCAATGACAGGGTCGAGGCGCACACGCTGCCCATTGATGTGCTGCCATTGGAGCTAAGCACCTCGGATACCAGCCTGATCGTATAGGCAAAGTCCTTTTCATTGGGTATTACCGCCGCCAGGGCCTTCTCCGCCAATGCACCGTGCCCGATCTCCCGTCGGCCTGTCGAACCCATCCTTTTTACTTCGCCGTTTGAATAGGGCGGGAAGTTGTAATGATGCATGAAGCGCTTGGTAGCTTCCAACCCGAGGTCATCCACTGTCTTGGCCTGGCCGAGCGAGCCCAACGTTGTTATGGCCAGCACCTGTGTCTGCCCGCGCGAGAAAAGCCCCGACCCGTGGGTACGCGGCAGCAAGGCGACTTGAGCAGTGAGTTTACGTATCTGCTTGATGTCCCTTCCGTCAACATGCTTCTGCGTGCGCAATATCTTGGCCCGGCAGGTTTTCTTCAATATCTCTTCAATGGCATTGCCTATTTCAGCGTCTGTATAAGTTTCCTTGAGTTTCTCCTTAACTTCCTTCTCGATGACGCCGAGCGCAGCCTGCCGCGACTGTCTGTCCGTGCTCTCCAGCGCCCCGGCCATGGCCTGGCCGAAATCCCCGGACACGGCTGAAAGCAGGTCCGGGTTGATGCTGAAACCCTCGATCTCCCTCTTGGGCTTGCCGAGTGCTTCACGCAGCTCATCCTGCAGCTTGATGACCTTCTTGTTCTCTACGTGGGCAATTTTAAGCGCCTCGATGTAAACCTCGGGAGATATCTCCTTGCAGCCGGCTTCCACCATAACTATATTATCGCGGCTGCTGGCTACCACCAGGTCGAGCGTGCTTTCATTCATCTGCACCAGCAGCGGGTTGAGCACTATTTTACCGTCAATGTAGCCCACGCGTGTCGCACCGATAGGGCCGTAGAAAGGTATGCTGGACATTGTCAGGGCAGCTGACGCGCCGATGACTGCCAGCACATCGGGGTCGTTCTCCTGGTCGGTGGAAAGTACGGTGACCACTACCTGGATATCATTGGGCAAACTCTTGAGGAAAAGCGGGCGTATCGACCGGTCGCAGAGACGCGCCGCCAGCGTCGCCTGTTCCCCCGGCCGCCCTTCACGCCTTAAAAAGCTGCCGGGTATCTTGCCCACGGCATAATGGCGTTCCTCGTAATCTACGGTAAGGCGGACGAAATCGCTGTTTTCCTTGGCCTCGTCGCTGATGCAAGCCGTGACCAGGATAACCGTATCACCGTAACGCACTACTACAGCACTATCAGCCTGCTGAGCAAGTTCGCCTGTTTCGATGACGAGATCTCTGTCCCCAATAGAACACTTAAAGTTTTGGGACATTTCAATAACCCTCTGTTTTATTTTATTTGCGTAACCCGAGCTTGCCGATGAGGGTCCTGTAGCGGTTGACGTCTTCCCTGCTCAAATAAGCCAACAGCCGCCTTCGCCTCCCGATAAGCTTAAGAAGAGAACGACGTGTATGCTGATCATGAGAATGGTCCTTCAGATGCCCCGATAGCTGGTTGATCCTTTCGGTCAAAACTGCAACCTGAACGTCAGAGGAGCCAGTATCTTTCTCATTAATTGCGTAGCTCTTCATGATTTCTTGCTTCTTTTCCTTGTCCAATGCCGTACTCCTGTAAAAACTCTAATAACGCATGATTATACCACAGCAGGGCAACCGTTGCATTATAAATTGCGGGCAATGAGCATGCGCGACCTTTAAGCGGTTTTAGGCCGTTGCCGGTTGGGGTATAATATCTGCACCATGACCTCCCAGGTTTTTTACCGCAAATGGCGCCCCCAGACGTTCAATGAAATAGCCGGACAGGAGCACGTCGTCCGGACGCTGCGCAATGCCATCAAGAGCAGCCGCATCGCCCACGCCTACCTCTTCTGCGGCCCGCGCGGCAGCGGCAAGACCAGCACCGCCCGTATACTGGCCAAGGCCATTAATTGCCATGAACCGGTGGAAGGGGAGCCCTGTAATAGCTGCGAATCCTGCCTTGCTATCAACCGCGGCAATGCTCTGGATATTATCGAGATAGACGAGGCCAGCAACCGCGGGATCGATGACATGAACGGCCTGAAGGAAAAGGTCAACTATTCGCCCAATATCCTCAAGTTCAAGGTCTATATAATCGACGAGGTGCACATGATAACGAGGGAAGGGGCCAACGCCTTCCTCAAAACGCTGGAGGAGCCGCCCCCGCACGTTATCTTCATACTGGCTACCACCGACCCCCACAAAATCATTTCGACCATCACCTCGCGCTGCCAGCGCTTCGATTTTCACCGGCTTTCCAGCGCCTCCGTAATCGGCCGCCTCTCTCACATATGTGAAAGGGAGGGCATCACTATAGACACTGAAGCGCTCAAGCTGGTGGCCAAGGTCACTACCGGCAGCCTGCGCGATGCCACTAACCTGCTGGAGCAGCTCATCACCTATTACGGAACTATTATCGAAATGGCGCAGGCGCAGGCCATGCTGGGCATAAGCGGCGACCTGCGCATCCGCGAACTTGCCCGTTATATCGTTGCCATGGACGTATCGTCCGGCCTCAAGATCATCAATGCCGTGGCTGGCGAAGGCCTTGACCTGCGTCAATTCAACCGCGAATAGGTAGATTACCTCCGGCACATGCTGCTGGCCAAATCCGGCTCCGCCGACAGGATAGATGCCACCTCCGACGACCTGGCCGAGATGCA
>JBFYUA010000148.1:0-9742 GCA_041300305.1 Dehalococcoidia bacterium
TCAACCCCGGCACTGCGGGCAATAGCCGCTCAGGTTCATTTCGGCACTGACGATTGTGAATCCATTGGCCCTGGAAACCTCGTCGCGCACCCTGTCAACCAGTGGATATGCAAATTCGATGACGGCCCCGCATCCTATGCAAATCAGGTGGAAATGGTTGCCGTTATGCCCGGCCTCATAGTGATGGTGCTCCTGGCCGAGGTGCGATTCCACCACCAGTCCGAGCTCCTTAAATTTTGCGATAGCCCGGTAGACGGTGGAAAGGCTGATGCGCGGGTTTTTACGGTGCGCCCTGGCGTAAATCTCGTCCGCCCCGAGGTGCCCGCCCCCGCGGCTGATGATATCGAACACCAGGGTACGCTGGGAGGTCAACCGTGCACCCGGGCTTTTAAGCAGCATTTCTGTGAGCTTCATGCTGTTAATATTAACGCTAATGCAAATTATTTGCAATAAAGATATGCAAATGAGTGTACAGAGGTTTTAAATAGTGGTGGTCAGGTGATGGTAAGGCCGGCCAGCAGGATGCGGGCCTTTTCGGCGGCCCGCCCGCGGTGGCTGATGCGGTTCTTGACTTCGGGCGGTAATTCGGCGATGGTCTTGCCATATTCCGGCAGGTAGAAGACAGGGTCATAGCCGAAACCGTTGTCCCCTTTTGGTTCGAGCGCGATAAATCCCTCACATGTCCCCCCGGCGGTCTGTGTCGTCCTGCCCGGTTGAGCGATGGCGATTACGCACCTGAACCTGGCCTGCCGCTTCTCTTGTGGTATGTCCCTCAGCCTGTTTAAAAGGAAGCTGACACGCTCGGCGTCGCCGGCGTTATCCCCGGCGTAGCGTGATGAGCGGACGCCGGGTTCCCCTCCCAGCGCATCAACCTCCAACCCCGAATCGTCCGCTAAAGTAAGCAGCCCGCTCAAGGCCGCGTAAAACTCGGCCTTGGAGCGGGCGTTCCCTTCAAACGTATTACAGTTCTCTTCAGCTTCCTGGCTGATGCCGGCCTGGTCGAGCGTTAGCGACTCAAGGTCCAGCCCTCTGAGCAGGGCGCTGTATTCGGCGGCCTTGCCTTTATTGTTAGTGGCCAGCAGCAGCCTCAGCATGGGGCTTGTTAGATCTTCTCGAATCGTTTGGCCAGCTTTTTCATCACCTGCGGCATGGTGGTGTATTCCATCTCGTCCAGCGGCAGCCTGTGCGGTTCGAAGGGGCCGTGCCGCCTGAGCATATCGGCCATATCCATGGCCATCTGCCGGGCATTGTCGAAGGCCACGTCGTCGAACATGTCCACCGGTCCCACCAGCCTGCCTTCAGCGAGCTGGAAACCCGCGGCGATAACGCGCGGGGGGCCGTCGAAACGCGTGGGGTTGCTGCCTTTGACCGATACGGGAGTGAGAGGGCCGTTGTGTGAGCCGCGCATCCAGCCTTCCACGATATGCGGGCGGGCGAAAGGTTCCAGCACTTCGCCGACCGCCGGGAAGATGCCCTGGGCGCGGACGATGCAGACCGGGTCATCCTTGCCCACGTAGCGGCCGGCCAGCAGTGACAGCTTCTGAGTGGACGAGGTAGCGGCTATCTCACCTGTTTCGCGGGAGTAAACCGACTTTACGCTATAGCGCGATGGCGCGCCGATGAAGACCAGCATGTCGTAAATCTCGTCGGGGCAGTTGAACATGATGCGTTTGCTTTCTTTGACGTCATGGACTTCAAACTTGAAGCCCGCGTGCATGTTGGAGGAGATCACCAGGCCGATGGTATTAAAGGGGTCGCAGAACATAGAGTAAAGCGGCAGGTTCCAGGCGCCCGAGGCGGTCTTGTCGGCCATAAAGACGATGACCGGTTCGGCCTCGCGCTCATTGATCTCCATCTCGGCCACGCCCGGCCCCTGTCCCTTGACGTTGCCGGAGAAGGCGTCCGAGAGCAGGTCCTGTCCCGCGCCGTGCAGCTTCAACTTCTTGGCGACGGCGGTACAGCTCTGGAAGGCGTTCCAGGCCATCTCGTGGACCTTGCTGTTGTCGACGCCGCGTTTGTGAGTCATGATGAACTGCAGGTCGTCGCCGCAGCGGGTAACGTGGTAATCGATGAGCAACCCGGACTTTTTAGCCCTGGCCATGCAGGCCTCGCCCTCGGCCATCAGGTCGGGGTGCATGCTGCAATGTCCCACCCATCCTCCGATATCAGCCTTGATTACACTTAGAGTAACTTTCATAAGGCCTCCTTTGAATTATTTATTAGACAAGCCGTGAAAACAGGCATACTAAAGGGAATTGCTTATATGAAAAATAAGCCCGGGCGTATTACTATTTGTTAAGTGATGAGGAAACGCCTGCCCGGAGTGAGATTGTATCAGATGATTGAATTTGATGTCAATACAAATCGGCGTGCTATAATTTGGGCGAGGAGAAAGTACGGTCATGGCTGAGGCCCTGCTTTATGACAGGCTGGACAACGGGCGGGTGCGTTGCAATGTGTGCTATTGGCGCTGCAGCATCAACCCCGGCAGAGCGGGCGTGTGCGGCGTGAGGCGGAATGAAAAAGGGTCTTTACAGCTGCTCAATTACGCGAAAGTCTCCTCCCTGGCCGCCGACCCTATCGAGAAAAAGCCGCTTTTCCATTTCTTCCCCGGCAGTTCGGTGCTTTCCCTGGGCACTATCGGCTGCAATTTCCACTGTATACACTGCCAGAACTGGGAGATAGCCTGCATTGAAGACCCCGCCTCCGCCAGGCATGCCCTGCGTGAAGTGACGCCGCAGGAGGCGGTCAGGCTGGCCCAAAAGAGCGCCTGCTCCGGCCTGGCCTGGACCTACAATGAGCCGGCAACCTGGTTTGAATATACGCTCGATTCGGCCAGGCTGGCGCATGAAAACGGGCTTTACACGGTGTATGTCACCAATGGCTATATGACGCCCGGGGCGCTGGACACCATCGGGCCACACCTGGATGCCTGGCGGGTGGACGTCAAAGGCTTCTCCGATAAATTGTACAGGGGCCTGGCCAAAATCAGGCGCTGGCGCGGTATACTGGAAACTGCCGTGCGGGCCAAAGACAAATGGGATATGCACGTGGAAGTGGTGACCAACATCATCCCTGCGCTGAATGACGATGACGAGCAATTAGCAGGCATCGCCAGATGGATAAAAGAGAACCTGGGTGAACTGACGCCCTGGCATGTTACGCGCTTCCACCCGCACCGGGCGTTGCTGCATGTCCCGGCTACGCCGGTGGCGACATTGGAGAGGGCGTACAAAATCGGCCGGGAAGCCGGCTTGCTCTTCGTTTACATCGGCAATGTGCCGGGGCATAAATTTGAGAACACCACCTGCTATAAATGCGGCAATACGGCCATTGAGCGGGTGGGCTATGATGTAAAGCTGACAGGCCTTAATGGTACAGGCTGCGCAAAGTGCGGCGCCGGCCTGAATATCAGGAATAGCATAAAAACAGGGGTGAAGCCATGATAAGGGAAGCTGCGGTCGCGGGACAATTCTATCCGGGCTGGCCGGAGGGGCTGAAGGAAACCATCGGATATATGACCTCGCGGGAGGAGGCCAAAATAGATGTGGTGGGGGTGGTATCGCCGCATGCCGGCTATATCTACTCGGGGCCTGTGGCAGGCGCGGTCTTCTCGCGTATTAAGTTCACCGATACCTTCATACTGATCGGCCCCAACCACCGCGGAGAGGGCAAGGCCTTCAGCATCACCACTGCCGGCAGCTGGAAGACACCGCTGGGCGAGGCAGATATCAACGCTGAACTGGCCGGGGCCATACTCAAAGCGTCCGGGCGCCTGGAGGCCGATACGCTCGCTCACCTCCATGAGCATTCCCTCGAGGTGCAGGTGCCCTTCCTGCAGTATTTCAAGCCCGGCGTGAAGATAGTCCCCATCCTGCTGTCACAGGCGCCGCAGGATGTTTACAAGGAGATAGGCCGGGCTGTTGTCAAAGGGCTGCGGGAGACCGGGGAGGAGGCTATTATAGTGGCCAGCAGCGATATGACCCATTACGAACCGCACGAAAAGGCCAAAACCAGGGACGCACTGGCTATCGAGGCTATACTTGCCCTCGATGCGGACGAACTGGCCAGGCGCATCGCCAAGCACGATATCAGTATGTGCGGGTATGCCCCGGTCATCAGCCTGATAACGGCGGCCAAAGAACTGGGGGCAGAGAAGGCCGAACTGGTCAAGTACCAGACCAGCGGCGACAGCTCGGGGGATTACTCCAGCGTGGTGGGCTACGCCGGCATAATCATCAGCAAATGAGAGGCGCAGATATGGAAAATGAAATCCATCCAGGACATCCGCTGACCCGGTTGGCCAGGCAGGCCGTGGAAAGCTACGTGCAGAAGCGTATTGTGATTGAGCCCGGGGAGCTGACACGGGAGATGAAGGAGCGGGCCGGTGTATTCGTTTCGCTCAAGAAGCATGGGCAACTGCGCGGCTGCATCGGCACCTTCGAACCCACGCAGGCCAGTGTGGCCGGGGAGATAATCCAGAACGCCATATCGTCGGCTACGGGCGACCCGCGGTTCAGCCCGGTCAGTCCCTCCGAGCTTAGCAGCCTTGATTACAGCGTGGATGTCCTGACACATCCCGAAGAGGTGGAGGACACGTCGCAGCTTGATCCGAAAAAATACGGCGTTATCGTGGCGGCCGGGCTCCGTCGCGGGCTGTTGCTGCCTGACCTGGAGGGTGTGGACAGTGTAGATATGCAAATCTCCATTTGCCGCCAGAAGGCCGGCATCATGCCGGCGGAGCCGGTCAGGCTGTACCGCTTCGAAGTCAGGCGCTACCGGTAGAAGGCGGTTGCCATAGCATCCTCTATCTGTTATGGTATATAACAAAGGTATGTATTGGACTTTTCTGCGTGAAATCAGCCGGCCGGCAAGGTCGTCCCTTTGTGGGACTGCCCGGGGGAAAACGAAATGAAGCTGGTGGTTATCGGCATCGGCGATTGCGGAAGCAATATCGCGGCGGAATTCGTGCGGCTGGGGAACCGCGCCAGGTCTGAGAGCGGCGTGGATGTGCTGGTGCGCTCTTATGCCATTAATGACGACCAGGCGCAATTAAATGCCCTGCGCAAGGTCGGGGATAAACTGATAACCATACAGTTGCCGGCGCCCGCCGGGCCGGGCAGGGAATCGGAAGCAGGGGCGGAGATGATGCGGGCCAATGGCGACCGTGCCCTGGCTACCATGCGCGCCGGGGAGTTCTTTGAAACGGACGCCTTCATGCTGGTGGCCAGCAGCGCGGGCTGCGTGGGGTCCGGCGGCATATCCATACTGGCCCGTAAATTCAAGGAAAGGTATGTGAATAAGCCCGTCTATGCCCTGATCGTACTGCCGCTGACCGCCGAGGGCAACGTGCCGGCTTATGTTTACAATACAGCGCTGTGCTTAAAATCCATAGACAAGACCGCCGATGCCGTCTTTTTATTTGACAACGAGAAGGTGATGTCGGAGGCCAGCATCAAGTCGGCGGCTGCCAATGATGCTCTCAACCGCGAGATAGTGGCGCCCTTCTTCGACCTGCTGCGCGCCAGCGAGAAAGTCGACCCCAAATTCCTGGGCACCAGTAATATCGGCATCGGCGACATCGTGCAATCGCTGAACGGCTGGACCGCTATCGGGTACGGCAAGGCGCAGATATCCGCGTCCGGCCTGTCACTTTTCAAGCGCGGTGACCATTTCGAGAGCAAGGGAGAGGAGACGGTCAAGGCCATGGAGGCCATGAGTTCAGCCCTCGCTCATTTCTCCATACAGTGCCGCATGGAGGATGCGCGCAAGGCCTTGTACCTGCTGTGCGTGCCCGGCAAAAATGCCAATATCAACATGGCGCGGTCGGTGGGCAACCGCATGCGCGAACTTACCAATAATGGCGAGGTGAGGGGCGGTGATTTCTACGGGGTCAAGGACCACGCTTCGGTGACCCTCGTCGCGTCGCGCATCACCTACCTTGATAAGGTCAAGGACTATTACGAGCGGGCCTCCAAAGCGGTGGAGGAACTCAAGCAAAAAGAGATACCGCAGCCATGACCCTGTTCGACCTCGGCTCTCCCGACCTGAGAGGGAATAAAGAAGCCGGGGACAAGCAGCAGCCAACTGATAACCCGGCCATGCCCCTGGCGGCGCGCATGCGTCCGCGCAATTTCACCGAATACGTCGGCCAGCAGCACATCATCGGCGAGGGCAAGGTGCTGCGCAGGGCCATCGAGTCGGACCAGTTACCGTCCATTATTTTGTGGGGGCCTCCGGGCAGCGGCAAGACCACCCTGGCGCAGGTCATCGCCAACGTGTCGAGTTCCTATTTCGTTCCCATGAGCGCGGTCACCGCCGGCGTGGCCGACCTGCGCCGCGTTATCGACGAGGCGCGCAAGAGGCGAAAACAGACCGGGCAGCGCACCATCCTATTTATCGATGAGATACACCGCTTTAACAAGGGGCAGCAGGACGCCATACTGCCGTACGTCGAGAACGGCGAGGTAACCTTCATCGGCGCCACTACCGAGAACCCTTCTTTCGAGGTCATCTCGGCGCTGCTCTCACGCAGCCGTGTCTATACTCTGAATGCGCTGCTGGATGAAGAGGTCCGGGTAATCGTCGAACGTGCCCTGGCGGACGCTGAAAACGGGCTGGCGGATTTAAAAGTTGACCTGGCGCCGGATGCCCTGCAGACACTGGTTACCATGGCTAATGGAGATGCGCGGGTGGCGCTCAATGCGCTTGATATGGCATCGCGGGCCGTCAGCCCGGGCGCGGACGGCCACAGGCAGGTTGAGCTGAATGATATCGAGGAGGCCATGCAGAAGCGGGCGCTGCTCTATGACAAGGCCGGTGAGCAGCATTACGACCTCATCTCCGCCCTGCACAAGACTTTACGCGGTTCCGACCCCGATGCCGCCCTGTACTGGCTGGGGCGTATGCTGGAGGCCGGCGAGGACCCGCTGTATATCGTGCGCCGCCTGATACGATTCGCCTCGGAGGACGTCGGCATGGCCGACCCCCAGGCGCTGGTGGTCTGCGTGGCGGCGCAGCAGGCCGTGCACTTCGTGGGCATGCCCGAGGCCAACCTGGCGCTGGCCCAGGCCGTAGTTTACTTAGCCACCGCACCCAAGAGCAATGCGCTCTACACGGCCTACGGGCGCGTGCGGAAGGACGTTGAGACGACGCGCAATGACCCTGTGCCGCTTCACCTGCGCAATGCGCCCACCGGTCTGATGAAGGACCTGGGATACGGGAAAGGCTACAAATACGCCCATGAGTACGAGGGGAATTTTGTCGAGCAGCAGAACCTGCCGGACGCCATTAAGGACAAGCGCTATTATTTTCCCACTGAACAGGGATTTGAGAAGACTGTGCTGGCACGTTTAAGGGCCTGGTGGGGCGCCCGTATGGAGAAAAAGGAATGAAGCCGCAGTCCGTTATGTTCCCCTGCGGGGGGATCAAGCTTGAGGGGCTTTACTATGGTGTGGAAGCGCAGGGGCCCGTGCCGGCGGTCGTTGTCTGCCATCCCCACCCGCTCCACGGCGGCTCGATGCACAACAATGTGACATATGCCATAGCGGATGCGCTGGTCGGATCAGGGATAGCTGCGCTGCTGTTCAATTTTCGCGGTGTGGGAAGGAGCCAGGGAAGCTACGGCGGAGGTACCGCGGAGCAGGAGGATATCGGCGCTGCGATTGACTGGCTGGCGGCGGGGAAGGGTGTGGACGCGGGATGGGCCGGCCTGGCGGGATACTCGTTCGGAGGCGGTGTGGCCCTGCCGGTGGCCTGTGCGGATGAAAGGGTCAGGTGCATCGCGCTGATCTCGCCCTATTTTGAGATTTCGCCCATCGTTTTGCTGAAGGACTGCCGCAAACCCAAGTTGATCCTGGGGGGTGGCAGTGACGATTTGGTCCTTCCCTCCGATATAGAGCGATACAGCCGTGAGGCAGCGGCGCCTATAACGTGTGAGATAATAAAGGGCGCCGACCATTTCTGGGGTGGTCACGAGGGGACGATGGCGGACAGTGTGGCCGGTTTTTTCAGGGATATCTTGTAGGGGCGGGTTTTCAAACCCGCCCGTCGGCAGTAGCTGGCTCACCTGTAGGACCGCTCCTACGGTATGTACCCGTGGCTCTGCATGGCGCGAATTCCGGCGTTGGCTGATTCGATCATGTCAGGGTCGGTCGAGACCTTGATCACCATCCTGAGGTCGGCCGCCGAGAGGTCATAGTAGTTGAAATTTTTGGTCGTGATGGCTGTTAACTCATAGGCGACGGCGCGGTTGTAGTAGGCCTCGGCGAGGTTTGGGTCCAGCGAGATGGCTTTGCCGAGGATTTTGAAGGCCTCCTCGAGTTCGCTGTTCACGACGAGCATCTCGCCTAAAGTTACATAAGCGCGGGCGTAGTCGGGGTCGAGTTCAATTGCCTTCCTGCCTGCTTCCACGGCCAGGGTGAGTTGCTGCTGGCCTCTTAGCGCCACTGCGCGCTCCAGGTGGACGCCTCCTGCATCAAATTTGAAGGGGTCAAACGTTGTTGTAGCCGAACCGACCGGCGGGTTTAAGGCCAGTGCGCGATTTAGGTCGTCCAGCGCTTTAGCGAAATCCTCGTTGGAGTTATACAGGTGGCCGCGGTAGAAATAGGTCATGGCGTCGGTATCGTCCAGTTCGATGGCCTTGTTGAGGTCGGCCAGCGCCTCAGCTCTTTTCTGGAGTTCGATCTCGATAAAACCGCGTAGCTTGTAGGCCTCCGCCATGTCGGGGTCGATTGTCAGCGCACTGGTGAATTCCTGAACGGCGCCCGTAATGTTGTCCGTATATATGTATATCTTGCCGCGGTAGTTATAGGCCGGCGCCAGGTTATGGTTGATGGCCAGCGTGGCATTCATATCGGCCAGCGCGTTCTTCATGTTCCCTTTAGCGTAATAGGCCGCGCCGCGGTTATAGAACGCGTTGTGTAGATTGGGGTTCAGCGCAATAGCTTTGCTGCTGGCTTCGATGGCCTTGTCCCATTCCCCCTTGTGCACGTAGAGCCAACTGAGGTTGGAGAAGGCCAGCGTTGCGCCGGGGTCCAGTTCAACCGTCTTATTCAGGTCGGCAATAGCGGGGTCGTACTGCTCCCTGGCTAAATAGGCGAAGGCGCGGTTCTGATAATTATCGGCGCGGGCGGGATCGAGTTGAATGGCTTTGCTGAGGTCGGCGATGGCCAGGTCCCATTCCGCCCGGGCGTTGTAGACCGCGCCGCGGTGGGTATAGGCCGCCACGATATTGGGGTTGCGCTCGATGGCCCTGGTGTACTCCGCTATGGCCTCCACGAACTGCCCCTGGTCGTAGTAGGTGTCGCCCTGCTTGAGGTACTCCGCAGTAGGGTCGCTGCAGGAGGTCAATATGAATGTGACCGAAACAATTAAAGCAATCAGGCCTCTTAGTTTTTTCATAAAAATATCACCTTCATATCAATTAACGCTGATAAGTTGCTTTCCGTTGAGATTTCACGCCCTGCAAGTGCAGCGCACAATCCATATAGCATACCAAAAATTGCTTTTGCGGGGAAAAGCAATCCCGGGCGGCTGGTCCGGCTCAGCCAACCGGCAGGCAGCCCGAGGCAACCAGGGCTTCTATTTCAGCATGCAGGCTTGCCAGGGGTCCGCTGTTATCAACTGCGCAGTCCGCCATGGCTACGGCCCTGCTGATATTGAAGGTCTCCTCTTCCTTTTTATCCTGCAGTTGGAAGGCCTCATAGGTCAGCGGGTCGCGCTCCTCACTGCGTTTACGGAC
>JBFYUA010000173.1:0-10636 GCA_041300305.1 Dehalococcoidia bacterium
GCCCCTGCAGAGCATGCTGATGTCAGACCTGGTGCAGGGCATGATGGAAAAGGGCGAGACGGAATACTTCCCCATGTTCGCCGGGCAGGTCACCGGCCTGATCAAGAGGGTCAGGAGCGTGCAGGAAGTCATGGACGACATCATCGGCGGAGCCGTAAAGATAATCGGGGAGAAGTTTCCCGCCGGGTTGACCGTAAAGACCTGAGGGCGGGTAACCGCCCCGGGTCGGGTCAAATTTTAGCAATATAATTTAAGGATAACAGCATGCAATACGAAGGCCTGGCCCTTGAGAATAAAAACGGCGTTGCCATCCTGACCCTGGACCGCCCGCACAGGCTTAACGCCCTGACGGCTGAGATAAGCAACGAGCTTCTGCCGCGTATCTTCCGCGAGATACAGGAAGATGACGGGGTACGTGTGCTCATCATCACCGGCGCAGGCAAGGGGTTTTGCACCGGCGCGGATATAGTCCTCTTCAACCAGGCGGCGGAGGAAGGCAGGCTGCAGGAGGTGCTTGAGCCGCGCGGCGAGACCATCGGCGGCGCTTTCGTCCTCGGGCTCTACAATCTTGAGAAACCGGTCATCGCCGCGGTCAACGGCGTGGCGGCGGGCGGCGGCGTATCCATCGCCCTGCTCTCTGATATACGCATTGCCTCCGAAAGGGCCATTTTCAATCTGGCCTTCGTGATGCGCGGGCTGATACCCGACTGCGGATGCACCTTCCTGATGCCGCGGCTGCTGGGCGCCGGGCGCTGCTATGAATACATGTACACCGGTGACTCCATCGATGCCCGCGAAGCCGAGCGTATCGGCCTGGTCAACCGCGTGGTGCCGCATGAGAAGCTGATGGAGGAGGCCGAAGCGCTGGCCCGGCGGATAGCGCAGGGCCCGCCGCTGGCGCTCAAACAGATCAAGCGCGCCGTGCAGAACGGCCTCATGAATAACCTTGAACAGCAGCTTTATTTTGAGACCTATGCGCAGAAGTTCCTGATGGGCAGCGAGGATTTCCGTGAAGGGCTGGACTCCTTCCGCAACAAACGCCTGCCCAATTTTAAAGGGCGCTGAGCATGTCGTCATTGCGGGGAGCGCAGCGACGCGGCAATCTGTTTGTCGCAATTTGGATATAATAAACAGCTTACACATGAATAAGGAGGTTTCATTCAATGAAGGACTTTGATGTCGTTGTCGTAGGGGCGGGACTGGGCGGATTATCCGCGGCAACCTACTTAGCCAAGGCCGGCAAGAAAGTGGTCATCCTGGAAAAGCATAACGTGCCGGGCGGCTATGCCACCTCTTTTCTCAGGGGCCGTTTCGAGTTCGAGATTGCCCTGCACCAGCTTTCAGGATACGGTCATGAGGATGACAAGGGCAGTGTCTGGAAGATATTGCAGGACACCGGGGTGGCATCACGGGTTGATATGCTCCACATACCAGAGTTCTTCCGCAGCATTTTTCCGGACTTTACTATCGATGTCCCGGTCGGCAGGCAGAACTACGAGGACGCGCTCTGCAGCCAGTTTCCGAGGGATGCCGCAGGCATCAGGAAGTTCGTGCGCACGACCTTCGAGTTGGCCCGCCAGGCCATGCGATCCATGCGTGTGGGCATGAAGGCTACCATGGAGAACCCCGCAGAATATCCGGAACTGATAGAGCATTTCGGCAAGACACTCTCGCAGGTCCTCAACCCCATGGTCTCGGACGAGGGGGCGCGGGCCGTTATCGGCCAGATCTGGGGTTACCTCGGCCAGCCCCCATCCAGGGTGTCTTTCCTGATGTATGCCATCACGCTGGTTGGATATATCAGGTTCGGCGCAGCCCATGTCAAAGGCACGTCCCAGAACCTTTCCCAGGCCTTCATTGCCACGCTGGAGTCACTGGGGGGCGAAGCCTGGTTCAATAACGGTGCGAAGAAGATTATTGTCAGGGATGGCAAGGTGAAGGGCGTGATTACCGACGACGGCACAGAGATCGCCACCCAGTACGTGGTCTGCAGCGCCAACCCTGTGACCACCGCCCTCCAGCTGGTGGGCCGCGACAACATGCCGGCATGGTACCTGAACAGGCTTGGCGGCTGGAGCGGCGGCATTGGCACATTCAACATCTACCTGGGCCTTGACTGCGACTGCCGGGAGGTCGGGCTGACGGTACACGAGAACTTCGTTAATACCGGCTATGACCTGGACGCGCAGTATGAGCAGGTTCTCCACCCGGATAAGTTCGAGCAAAACAACACCATTGTAGTGGCCTACAACGTCGTCGATCCCACAGTGTCGCCCAAAGGCACCGCTTCGGTGGTCCTTACGCAGGGGGTCTATGCCGATCCCTGGCTTAAGCTCTCACCGGAGGAATATGTCATTGCCAAGAGAAAAACAGCCAGCGGCGCGATCAAATTGGCCATGAAGGCGGCGCCGAACCTGACGGAGCACATCGAGGTGATGGAGATTGCCACCCCGGTTACCAATATGCGCTACACCGGCAACCCCGGCGGCAGTATCATCGGCTTCGACGAGAACTTTGCTACCAACCTGCTTAGCCTGCCGACGCGCGGCCCGCTGGAGGGCCTCTACTTCGCCAATGCCTGGGTCAACCTGGGCGGCGGCTTCGAGACCTGCATCGCCACGGGCGCCATGGCCTCGCGCGACGTGCTGCGCGATATGGAGAAGGGCGGATGGGATGTTGGACAGGTTGCCGGCATCAAAGACAAGCTGGAAAAGCAGAAGGTGCAACCCAAAGAGCTAAAAGACATACCGGCCCTGCAGGAGAAAGTGCTGGCGGAACTCCACCCGCGACGGTTGCATCTCAAAGTGAAGGAGATAATAAACGAGACGGCCAGCGCTAAAACTTTCCGGTTTGAATCGAAAAACGGCAAGTTGCCGTGGTTCCGCGCCGGCCAGTATATCAATCTCTTTATCGAGATAGGCGGTGTGAAGACCTCGCGCCCCTACAGCATCTCCTCAGCGCCCGACAAGCCCTATTATGATATTACCGTGCGCCGGGTCGAGGGCGGCTTCGTGTCCTCCTACCTGCTGGATAAGGTCAAGGCAGGCGACAGCTTCGAATCGACGGGTCCCAATGGTTATTTCTACTATGAGCCGCTGGTGGATTCGTCCGACCTGGTCTTGCTGGCCGGCGGCAGCGGCGCCGCGCCCTTCATGTCCATCATACGGGAGGCCGTGGAGAAGAAATCCGCTTTGAATATCCACCTTGTCTACGGAAGCCGCACCCCGGATGACATCATCTTTGATAAAGAGCTTAAGGATATCGCGTCAAAACACAAGAATATTAAGGTTGATTACGTTATAAGCGAGCCGCCTTCCGGCTGGAAGGGGGCCACCGGCTTCCTTGATGATAAGGTCATCTCTTCGCTGGCAGGCGATCTCAGGGGCAAGACCGTGTTTACCTGCGGCCCGGCCCTGATGTATGAGCTTTGCGCGGCAGCGCTGGTCAAGCTGGGTGTGCCGGCCAGGCGCAGCAAACAGGAGGCCTACGGCCCGCCCCAGGATATAACCAGGGACCCGGCCTGGCCCGGCATAGCGGCCTCAAAGGAGTTCATGGTCACCGAGGTAAGGAGCGGGAAGAAGGTCAGGGCAAGGGCCGGTGAGCCGCTGATAAACTCCCTTGAGCGCGCCGGAATCGTGGTTCCCGCGGTATGCCGGTCGGGAGAGTGCACCGCCTGCCGGACCAGGCTGATATCGGGCAAGGTCTATGCCCCGGCGCGTATGCGCCACCGCCAGGCAGATAATAAATTCGGTTATATCCACCCCTGTATGAGCTACCCGCTGGAAGACCTGACCATCAGGATTTGATAAACTTAATTAAGAGTATTAATTCAGGAGGCTGAATATGACAACCAGGACGCAGAATTTAATGGTTAAGACACCCATCAAGGCGCAGCAGGTGGCGCTGGAGTATCTCAGCGCGGACGCGCGGGCTACCCGGCCAGGGTTCATCTGGTCGCTCGACCTGGAGCGTGCAAGGCTGGTGACCCAATCCTATAAAGAGACCGAGGGGCAACCCATAGCGCTGCGCCGTGCTAAAGCGCTGGCGCATGTTCTGGACAACATGACCGTTTACATACGCCCTGACGAGCTTATCGTGGGCAATTACGCTTCCAACAGCGATTCGGTGCCCTTCTACCCTGAATTGGCCTGGAAGTGGATAGCCAGGGAGACCGCCCCCGGCCAGGTCTATGCCGACATGCTCAGCGACGAGGGCAGAAAAGAGCTCAAGGAGATAGGCGCCTACTGGGGTGACCGCTCCATCCACCACATGGCCAAAAAGTACCTGACCAAAGAGCTGGCCGAGCAGTTCTGGATCTTCAACTGGGAATCAGCCACGCCTAACTATGACAAAATACTTTCCATGGGGTTGAAAGGCATCCTGCAGGAAGCCCGGGAACGGCTCAAGAAACTCGACGAAGAATACATGGCAGAGACCATTAACGGTATAGATTTCGTAAAACAGAAGGATTTCCTGAATGCTTCCATCATCACGCTGGAGGCCGTCAGCAGGTGGTCCAAACGTTATGCAGCGCTGGCGCGCAGCCTGGCCAGATCCGAGAAGGAAGTGCTGCGCAAGGTGGAACTCGAGCACATCGCCGATATCTGCGACCGCGTTCCCGAGAGCCCGGCCTGCACGCTGCATGAGGCCATCCAATCTTACTGGTTTATCCACCTGGTGGTGAATTTCCTCGAGATGCCCCAGGTGGGGTCCGGCATCAGGTTCGATGTTGTCTTTAATCCCTTCTATGAGAAAGACCTGGCCGCCGGCAAGATAACCCGCGAGGCAGCCCAGGAGCTGGTGGAGTTCCTTTTTGTGAAATTCCAGGAGACCGGTTTCCTGCACGCGCCTATCTGGTCCGGCTTTGGCGGCGGTGCGCTGGGCTTCCAGACGGTGACCATCGGCGGCATCGATTCCAAAGGCCGCGACGTAACCAATGAGATGAGTTTCATTATACTCGACGCTACCATGACCGTTCGCGCCATCGTCCCGCCACTGGCCCTGCGCTGGCATGACGGTATACCACCGAAGCTGGTGGACAAGGCCATCGAGTGCCTGGCCTCGGGCATGCCCCAGCCGGCTATCTTCAACGACAAGGTCGTTGTGCTCAGGCTGGTCAACATGGGAACCCCGCTCGAAGACGCGCGCAATTACTCTATCAATAACTGCATGGTGCCTACCATCCCCGGCAAGAACTTCAGCCATATATCAGCATGGGCCAGCGGCGTGCCCGCCCCCCTCTGCCTCAACCAGGCGCTGGGCATTGACCCGTTGGCCATCTACAAGAAAGCCGGCAATAAGGTGCTCGACCCCGGGAAGATAACCTCCATGGAGGAGCTTTTCGATGCCACCATGGAGAACTACCGGCTGGTCATACACCGGCTGGTGCGCATCGCCAATATAGCCGACGCCCTTTATAAAGAGTGGGCGCCCCGCCCATTTTTGTCCTCCGTCATCGATGACTGCATCGAGAGGGCGCAGGACGTGCGTGACTGGAACTACATGCCCGATTACCGCGATGTGACACTTTTCGGCCTCAACACCGTGGCGGACTCGCTGACAGCGGTCAAGAAGCTGGTTTTCGATGATAAGAAAATCACCATGACGCAGCTCGTAGAGGCGCTCAAAAACAACTGGAAGGGCTTCGAGGAGATCCGGCAGATGTGCCTGCGCGCACCCAAATTCGGCAATGACGACGACTATGCCGACCTGACGTCGCGCGACGTGGCCCGCCGCCTCGAGGAGGAGACCGCTAAATGCAAGACCAACTGGGGCAGCCCGGTACATATTGACGGCACAGCCGCAACTGCCTGGTGGAGCTTCGGCCGGGTTTGCGGCGCCACT
The DNA here is from genome assembly GCA_041300305.1 of Dehalococcoidia bacterium. Lineage (GTDB taxonomy): Bacteria > Chloroflexota > Dehalococcoidia > GIF9 > UBA5629 > CAIMUM01. The sequence goes on from JBFYUA010000173.1 coordinate 5,845, forward strand.
GCCGATGGCCGGATGCTGGGCGACCCCTTCAACGACGGGACCATCTCACCTATGGCCGGGCGCGACAAGAAGGGCCCGACCGCGGTATTGCGCTCCGTAGCCAAGGTGGACCCGCTGATAAGCTGGAACCACCTCTTCAACCAGAGCTTCATGCCGCAGTTCCTGGTAGGGCATAACGCCGGGGTCTTCGCGCAATATTTAAAGACCTACGCTGATATGGGTATACACCATATCCAGTTCTCCACGGTCAACAGGGAGACACTGGAGGATGCGCAGGAGCACCCCGAGAAGTACCCCGCGCTGATGGTCAGGGTGGCCGGCTTCGCCGCCTACTTTATCGACCTGGACAGGAATATACAGGATTCGATAATAGCCAGGACGCCTCAGTGCTTTTAGATTCCCGTGAGGCTGCGGGAAGCATGGAAACAGCCGGCGCTGGTTCTCAGGGGCTGATCTTCAATATCCAGCGCTACAGCATACATGACGGCCCGGGCATCAGGAGCACGGTCTTTTTTAAGGGTTGCCCCCTGCGCTGCAAGTGGTGCTCAAACCCCGAATCCCTGAGTCCGGCTACCGAATTGATGGTCAGGGAGTCACGCTGCAACGGCTGCGGCCGCTGCATTAAGGTCTGTGCGCCGGGCGCGCTCTCACTGGCCGCCAGCGGCCTGCGGTTGGACAGGGCTAAATGCGACCTTTGCCTTAAATGCATCGAAGCCTGCTGGGAAGACGCCATTGAGCCGGCAGGAAGGGAGATGAGCATTGAGGAGGTGGTCGAAGAGTGCTCCAAAGACGAGCTTTTCTACCGCAACTCTGGTGGAGGGATCACCCTGTCGGGAGGTGAGCCGCTGCTGCAGGCCGGTTTTGCCATTGAATTGCTGCGCAATTTAAAAGGGCGCGGTTTCAGCACAGCGCTGGATACCTGCGGGCATATACCCTGGGAAACGCTGGAGAAGGCTATGGCTCATACTGACCTGGTGCTTTTCGACATCAAGCATATCGACCCTGAGGAGCACCGCGATGGCACAGGCGTGGACAATAAGCTTATCCTCTCCAATTTGGAAAAAGCCATGGCCGCCGATAAGTCCAGGGTCTGGATACGGGTGCCGGTCATCCCCGGCTACAATGACAGTGATAAATACATGCAGGCGCTGGCAGGCAAGCTACAGGGCATGAAGGCCGAGAAGGTGTCGCTGCTGGGCTACCACGAGTGGGGACGGGCCAAGTACCAGTCGCTGGGCCGGGCCTACCAGTTGAACGGCCGCATACCTCCAACCGAAGAGCGCCTGTGCGAGATAATAGGGATATTCAAGGACAGGGGACTGGACGCCACTGCTGGGTATTAGCCGGTGGCGAATAATTCGATAAATTAAAGGGGCTTCGCAATGCGAAGCCCCTTAGATCTTTCAGATCCATTTTCCTTCCTACTCTCCCATCCAGGTAAGCCTGTTGGCACTGCTTTGACCCATTTCCCGCAGCTTTTTACTGCGCAACGGAGAGCTCGGAAGTTTTACAGGCTCTCACCGCCTGCGTCAGGGGAGCTTACCTCTGCTCCTCGCGCAGATGAGAGCATGTCAAAGGAAAGTGCCATATCACGAGCATGGCCTGCTTTTTGACCATTAACCACCTCCGCGAAGGTTAGTCTTGTTTATTACCCTCAACTCCATGCTACTCCCAAAAATCGGGGTTGTCAAACCGGATTTATTGACCTTTACAGTCGTGCCGCCGATGCCGCCATACTATGAGCCAAATGGCCAATTTAAATGCTGCTTTTAAGCCAATTCCACAGGGATAGAGTCCACAAGTTATCCCGGGACCTTCAAACAGCTAACGTACAAATTGTATGGCATTTTCAGGTTGAAAAGTGTATTACCTTCAACTTCAGAGCTTGCAGTCCGCCCGCCGCTCATCCATAATTGGGCAGATAAATAACACTTATGAAAAAATTACTATTAGGCATGTCCACGGCCGAATTGAAGCAACTGGCTGTTGAACTGGGCGGGAAAGAGTTCCGCGGCAAGCAGGTGTCCGATTGGCTCTACCGGCAAGGTTGCCGCGAGGTAAGCTCGATGGCCAACCTGCCCGCCTCTTTCAGGGAGAGGCTGGAGGAGGGTTATGAGACGGGCCGTTCCAGGGTGAAGAAGGCCAGCGTGGCCCCCGACGGCACATTCAAGCTGCTGCTCAAGCCGGCCTTCGGTGAACTGGTGGAGGCAGTCGGAATACCGTACGATGACCGTTTCTCCTGCTGCGTATCGTCGCAAATTGGCTGCCCCATCGGTTGCGCTTTCTGCGCCACCGGCGCCAGCGGCTTCAAGCGAAACCTCTCGGCAGGCGAGATGGTGGACCAGGTGCTCTCGGTTGGCGAGTACGCCCGCAGCAAGAAGCTGCTGGCGGCGGATGGCAGGGTCAGCCACGTGGTCTTCATGGGCATGGGCGAACCCTTATTAAACTATGAAGCGACCCTGGCGGTGGTGCGCCTTATCAATAGTGAGTTTAATATCGGCATACGCAATATCACGCTCAGCACCATCGGTTACGTGCCCGGCATCTACAGGCTCGCTAAGGAAAACCTTCAGTTAACCCTGGCGGTCTCCCTGCACGCGGCGGACGACGCCCTGCGCAGGAAGCTGGTGCCGGGCATGACGCGCTACTCGCTGCAGGAAATAGTTGATGCCTGCAAGCACTATTTTAGGGAGACGAAACGCCGCGTGACTTTCGAGTACTGCCTGCTCAAGGACATCAACGATGGACAGGCGGATGCGGCCAGTCTGGCCGCCATGTTGCACGGGTGGAGCTGCCACGTTAACGTCATCCCTTTTAATAACTTCAAAGGCAGCGGCTTCCATGCAGCGGAGCCTGCCCGCATCGCCGCCTTTTGCCGTGTGCTGGAAGAGGCGGACGTTGCTGTTACCCGGCGGGAGCAGCGCGGGGCGGGGATCGAGGCGGCCTGCGGGCAACTGCGGCGGCAGGCGCCGGCAGACCAGGGTGATTTACGAATAAAATGAAGCTGTGACTGTCGCGGCAGGGTGACTTGACTTTACGAGTCACTATGATACAATTTGACCAATCAATCAACGATTGAAATACCGGAAAATCAGGCGCATATCCTGTTGCCTGAGCAGGCTGGAGCAGACAAATGGCAGACTACCCCTGGTTGAAGAACTACGATAAAGGCGTACCACCTACGCTGGAACCTTATCCGCAAAAGACCATGGTCGATTTCGTCGATGAATCGGCCGCAGCTAAACCTTACCGCGCTATGCTGTATTTCAAGGGCGCCAGGGTGCTGTATGCCGACTTTATCCGTCAGAGCGATGCCCTGGCCGCAGGACTGGTTGCACAGGGGGTGCAGAAAGGCGACCGCGTGGCCATGCTTTTGCCCAACTGCCCGCAGATGGTCATCGGGTTCCAGGCCATCTGGAAAGCAGGCGCCATCGCCGTACCGGTCAACCCGCTTTACACTGAACATGAGATCGAACACTCGTTGAATGAGGTCGACGCGCGGGCGGTCATCGTCCTCAACCCCTTCTACAATGCCGTTAAGAATATCCAGGACAAGACCAAAGTTAAATTTGTTATCGCCACCAATATCAAGGAATACCTGCCCCCGCTTTTGAGCTCGCTTTTCACCCTGGCCAAAGAGAAAAAGGAGGGCTACCGCGTCTCTCTTAAACAGGGGGACATGTGGTTCCAGAACGTGCTGAAGAAGTATAAAGACGCCAAACGTCCGGCCGTTGAAGTTAAGCCTTCGGACCCTGCGGTGATACTTTTCAGCGGCGGCACCACGGGCACGCCCAAGGGCGCAGTGGGTTCTCACGAGTCGCTGGTTATGACGGCCATGCAGATCTGCTCCTGGCTGAGCCCGGTGCTTGAGCAGTGGGAGGATAAAGTTGCTCTTACCATGCCGCTCTTCCACGTATTCGGCTGTGTGGGCGCCCTGGGCACCGCCATGGTCAACCATTCATCGTGTGTCCTCATTCCAAACCCGCGCGACCTCACCGACGTGGTCCAAAGCATCAAGAAATATAAGCCGACCTTCATGCCGGGAGTGCCGACTTTCTACATCGGCATTATGAACCACCCGCTGGTTACATCAGGCAAGGTCACACTCGAGAGCATGAAACTCTGTATCGTGGGGGCCGCGCCGCTGATGGCCGAGACCAAGAAGCGCTTCGAAAGCATGACCGGCGGCAGGCTGCTGGAAGGTTACACTATGACCGAGTGCATGCAGGCTGCCACGCTCAACTCTGTAATAGGCATAAATAAGGAAGGCTCGGTCGGCATGCCGCTGCCGGATGTGGTGATAAGGATAGCCGACCCTGAGACCGGCCAGGGCAGCAAACAGCCCGGTGAACTGGGCGAGATATGCTTCCAGGCGCCCAACCTGATGATGAAATATTGGAACCAGCCACAGGAGACAGCCGACATGGTGAAAGACGGGTGGCTGTATTCAGGCGATATAGGTTACCTTGATGAAGACGGGCACCTTTTCCTGCACAGCCGCAAGAAAGAGATTATCAAGACCAGCGGCTTCCAGGTATGGCCGCGCGAGATAGAGGAAGTGCTGCATGAGCACCCTTCTGTGCTGGAAGCCGGCGTGGCCGGCATACCGGACCAGTACCAGGGCGAAGCCGTAAAAGCCTGGGTGGTTTTGAATGCCGGCATGACCTGCACCGTTGAGGAACTGAGGGAACACTGCAAGGCCAAATTGTCGGCCTACAAGGTGCCCAAAAAGATCGAATTCAGGGAGAGCCTGCCCAAGACCCAGATAGGCAAAATACTCAGGAGGGTCCTT
>JBFYUA010000178.1:0-8352 GCA_041300305.1 Dehalococcoidia bacterium
AATGGCCTCCAGGGCATGCATGATGTTGGCCGGCTTGATATCGCGCGGGCAGCGGGCGGTGCACAGGTAGCAGGAGACGCAGTACCAGATTGAGCTGCTGTTGAGCACCTCGTCTTTCATCCCGGCGCGCACCATCGCGATGATCTTGCGGGGCGTGTGCTCCCAGTGTGCCGCCGTAGTGCAGGAACCGCTGCAGACGCCGCACTGCACGCATTCATTGATTTTGCCGCAGGCCGGGATAGAGGCGACCTCGTCTAAGAAAGAGGGTTTCAGCTTAGTTTCCATGTCCCTTCACTCCTTTACATAAAGGCTACAATAAAATGCCCTCGAGTTCGGCATTGATCTGCTCATTGGTGAAATGCCTGTGAATGATGGCGCCGCTGGGGCAGCCTGCCACACAGGTGCCGCAGCCCTTGCAGAGGGCTTCGTTGACTCGCGAGACCTTGTCCTTCTCGATATAGGATATAGCGCTATAAGGGCAGAGCAGGTTGCAGACCCTGCAGCCGGAACATTTATCCTCGTCTATGAAGGCGGTATCGGCCTCGATCTCCACCTTGCCTTTATTTATCAGCGCCAGCACACGCGCCGCCGCCGCAGAGGCCTGCGCCACCGTATCGGGTATGTCCTTGGGTCCCTGGCAGCAGCCGGCGATGAAAACGCCATCGGTCATGGTGGCCACGGGGTCCAGCTTGGGGTGCTTTTCGGTAAAGAACCGTTCTTTGCCCAGCGAGATATTGAAAGTGTGCGCAACGTCCTGGGCGTCCTTGTTGGCCTCCAGCCCGCTGCAGAGTACGACCATCTCCACCGGCAGCCTGCGCTGCCTGCCGACCAGCGTATCCTCGAATTGGACGATAAGCTTGCCTTTTTCGGCGGGCGTTTCGGCCACATCTGTGACCTCGCCCGGCCTGCCGCGGAAGAAGACCGTCCCTTCCTTCAGCACGCGGTTGTAGAATTCCTCGTAGCCCTTGCCGAAGGCGCGGATATCTATGTAAAACTCGTACACCTGCGCGCCGTGCACGTGCTCCTTGAGCAGGTGCGCGAATTTCATGGCATACATGCAGCAGACACGCGAGCAATAGGAGTGGTACTTCTCATCGCGGCTGCCCACGCAGTGGATCAGCGCTATGCTCTTCGGTTCCTGGCCGTTCTTGAGCAGCACATGGCCGGAGGTCGGCCCGGCCGAGTTTACCATGCGCTCGAATTCCAGGCTGGTCACCACGTTGTCCAGCCGGCCGTAGCCGTATTCCTTGATAGGTGTGGGGTCGAAAAGCTGGTAACCCGTGGTCAGGATGATATTGCCCACCTCGATTTCCAGCACCTCGTCTTCCTGCTGGAAGTCAATAGCATTACGCTCACAGAATTTTTCACAGGCGCGGCACTTGCCCTTGAGGAAATAGGTGCAGTGCTCCCTGTCGATGACAGTCACGTTGGGCACCGCCTGCGCGAACGGGGTGTAGATGGCCTTGCGCTTGGAAAGTTTTTCGTCGAACTCACTGTCGATCTTGACCGGGCACTTGGTCACACAGGTCCCGCAGCCGTTGCATTTTGAGGCATCCACGTAGCGGGCCTTCTTGCGTATCTTGACCCTGAAGTTGCCCACATAGCCTGAAACGTAATCAACCTCGCTGTAGGTCATCAGTTCGATCGAAGGGTGGGCGCCCACCAGGCTCATCTTGGGCGTCAGTATGCAGGCCGAGCAGTCCAGCGTGGGGAAGGTCTTATCGAGCTGCATCATATGGCCGCCGATGCTGGGTTCTTTCTCTACCAGGTAGACCTTGTGCCCGCTGTTGGCTATCTCCAGCGCCGCCTGTATGCCGGCTATGCCTCCGCCGACGATCAGGGTATCAGGGTGGACGGGGACCTGCTTGTCCTCCAGGGGCTGGTGGTAATAGACGCGGCGCACCGCGGCCCTGACCAGCGCCATGGCCTTCTCCGTGGCTTCCTTGCGTGATTCGGTGACCCATGAGCAGTGCTCACGGATATTGGCCATCTCGAAATAGTAAGGGTTCAGCCCGCCGTCCTGTACTGCCCGGCGGAAGGTAGGCTCATGCATCTGCGGTGAACAGGACGCCACCACAACGCGGTTGACGCCCGATTCCTTAATGTCGTTCTTGATAAGGTCCTGCCCGGGGTCGGAGCACATGAACTTGTAATCACGCGAAACGACCACGTTAGGCAGGTTCCTGGCAAATTCAGCCACCTTCTCCACGTCCACGGTCGCGGCGATGTTGCTGCCGCAGTGACAGACATAAACACCTATCCTGGGTTCCATCATGACCTCCTTGGCAGGATTGCTCTAAAATTCACGATGTTTCTTCGTTGAAAGTGTCAACTCAAACAGATACTTCGAATTCGGGCATGATTATAACACCCTGTATGGGAACCTACAAGAGCCGGCACCTGTTTATGGCAGGAGCCTGCCTGTGATAAAATTATACGGTTTTTCGGAGCAATGGATTGAAAATCTTAGTTACTAACGATGATGGCATTAATGCCGACGGCCTCTGGAAGCTGGTAACCCAGTTAAAGGAAGTTGGCGAGGTCACCGTGGTGGCGCCCGACCGCGAGCAGAGCGGTGTGGGCACTTCCATGAGCTTTCACCACCCCATAAGGCTGACCAGGATACATGAGAAGATACGCGGTATAGACACTTATTCCGTAGAAGGCACACCGGCCGACAGTGTCATCATGGCCGTCAAGGTGGTCATGAAGGACGGCATCGACCTGGTGGTATCCGGCATCAACCAGGGGCCCAACTGCGGCTACGATGTATTCTTATCGGGGACGGTGGGCGCCGCGCTGCAGGGCTTCTTCTATTCCATACCTTCCATCGCGGTATCGATGAACTCCTTCACCAATCCCAAATTCGCTACCGGGGCGAAGGTGGCGCGTGAAGTGGTTAAGTACGTTATCAATAAAGGCATAAAAGGCAAAATGCTTTTGAATTTAAATGTGCCCGACCTGCCGCTGGACGAGATAGCCGGGGTTGATGTAACCAAGTTGGGGGAAAAGATATACTCGGCCGGTATTGAAACCGGAAATGACGGCAGGAAGGATTACTACTGGATATTGCACCGGGGGACCGATATGGCGGATGTCAGCGGCACCGACCTGTGGGCGCTCAAGCGCAAACGGGTATCCATAACACCGCTGCGCTTTAACCGCCGGGAATACAGCACGGAATTTGTGCATGAACTGGCGGCTGCCGTAGCAAGCCGCATTGCGAGTAAAAAATAGTCTCAGGAAAGGAGGGTTAAATGTCAGAAGTTGTAATCGTAAGCGGGGTGCGGACGGCCATCGGTACCTTTGGGGGCGGACTTAAAGAACAGACCGCCGCAAAGCTGGGCGCGATAGTAATAAAAGACGTCCTGAAAAGGGCAGGGCTCAAGCCGAAATCCGGCGCCGGTCTTATGGCTCACGGGCCAAAAGCTCTGGCCGGCGGCGGACTGTGCGAACTCGAGCAGAAATACTATGACTGGCCCGAAGGCCTCAAAGACATCCAGGTGGATGAGGTCGTCATGGGCAACGTATTGCAGGCGGCGCAGGGGCAAAACACCGGACGGCAGGCCATGATTTATGCCGGCCTGGCCAAGGAGACGCCGGCCCTTACCGTGAATAAAATCTGCGGGTCCGGCCTCAAGGCCGTCATCGCCGGCGCCCAGGCCATCATGCTGGAGGACGCGGAAGTTATTATCGCCGGCGGTATGGAGAGCATGAGCAATGCGCCCTATGCCATGACACGCGCCAGGTGGGGATACCGCATGGACCTGACCGGGAAAGGCGAGGTGCTGGACCTGATGGTCTATGACGGGCTGTGGGAGCTTTACTACGGCTACCACATGGGCGTGACCGCGGAAAATATCGCGGCCAAATACGGTATCACCCGGGAGGAGCAGGACAGGCTGGGGCTGGCCAGCCACCAGCGGGCCATGGCTGCCATCAAGGACGGAACCTTCAAACAGGAGATAGTGCCTGTTGTCACCCCTCAAAAGAAAGGCGACCCGGTAATATTTGATACTGACGAAAGGCCGATGGATACAAACATGGAAAAAATGGGCAAACTGGCGCCGGCCTTTAAAAAAGATGGGACCGTGACGGCCGGCAATGCATCGGGGATAAACGACGGCGCAGCGGCGGTGCTGCTGATGTCGGCAAAGAAAGCCAAAGAGATGGGACTCGAGCCGATAGTCAAGATAAAATCTTATGCCTCGGGCGGCCTGGACCCTGCCTATATGGGGTTGGGCGTCGTACCGGCTGTTAAAAAGGCGCTGGAAAAAGCTAAACTGTCGGTAAAAGACATGGATGTTGTCGAACTTAACGAGGCCTTCGCGTCGCAGGCAATAGGGTGCGTGAAGGAACTGGGGTTCGACCCGGACAAGACCAATGTCCACGGCAGCGGCATATCGCTGGGCCATCCCATCGGCGCTACAGGAGGCCGCGTGCTGGTGACCCTGGTATATGAAATGAAGAGGCGCAACCTCAAGTATGGCCTGGCCACCATGTGCATCGGCGGCGGCATGGGCATCGCTATGATAGTAGAAAGGTAGAGGCTGAGATAAGCTGGGCAAAATACTGATTGTCAATACCGGGCCGACCGGGCAGGAGCGGTTCAGTTCCTACCCGGTCGACGACAAGGCCGGGCTTGATGCGCCGCCGGCTGAATGGGCGCGGGCCGTGGCGGAAAGGTTGGCCGAGTACGAAGCCAGGGCGGTCTATAGCTGCCCCACGCCGGGCGCGGAGGAGATGGCGGAGGTAATCGCCGCGCGTTTCGACCTGGCAGCGGACATATTGCCCGGGCTAACTGCGCCTCAAGGGCTGCGCTGGAGAGGCATGGACCCTGAGGACGCAATGCTGATGGACTGTTCGTTTGCTCAAGCTCCCGCTGAGGTAAAGGTAAAATTGCCTTTCGATAATAGTATCGGTGAGTTGAGAACCATGGCCGCTGCCGCGATTGACAGCATAGCTGTAAAGCATAAAAAGGAAGCGGTGGTCATCGTATCGCACCGGGCGCTGACGGTCATCATGGTCCTGCATATGCTGCATATGCATAACCGGCATTACCGGCAGATTGCCCAGGACTACGGCGCCGTCAATTTATTCGAGGTCAGGTTCGGGATGACCTCGGCTTTTTACATAAATGACACATGTCACCTTGATACGTTAATATAAATGGACGTAGGGGCGTACCTTCAGGTGCGCCCGAAAAATCCAGAAAGAGCGGACGGGCCTAAAGGCCCATCCCTACATTAGCACGCGTACTAAAAATATTGCGAGGAGCGCCCCAAAAATGTCATTGCGAGGAGCGCAGCGACGAAGCAATCTGCCCAAAAAGCCGGGTTTAGGTTAAAATGTAACAGGGAAGAGCTATGAGTAAAATTAAAGCAGGAATCATCAATGTCACCGGTTACGCCGGTGTGGAACTGGCGCGCATCCTCTGGCAGCATCCGGGGGTGGAACTGGTCTCCGTGACCGGCAGGAGCGCCGCCGGGAAAAAGCTGGGCGAGGTTTTCCCCCACCTGGCCTGCACCAATCTGACCATTACGGCGGAGCTTGAAGGCAAGGTGGATATCGCTTTTTCGGCCATGACGCATAAGGCCAGCGCCGAGGGCATAGTGCCTTTGTTGAACAAAGGTATCAGGGTTATCGATATGAGCGCCGACTTCCGGCTGAAGGAAGCTGCCTGGTATCCCCAGTGGTATGACTTTGACCACCCGGCGCCCGAGTTGCTCAAAAAGGCGGTATACGGGCTTCCTGAACTTCACCGGGTCAAGGTCAAGAAGGCGGAACTCGTGGCCAACCCGGGCTGCTATCCCACATCGGCCATACTTGCACTGGCGCCTTTAGTTAAACTGGGACTGGTGGAACCTGACCTGATCGTTGACAGCAAGTCAGGTATTTCAGGCGCGGGGCGGACCCTGACCCTGCCCACGCATTTCGCTGAGGCCAGCGACAACGTGCGGCCGTACAGCCTGGGCGGACACCGGCACCTGCCGGAGATTTCCCAGGAACTTGAGGCGCTGGATGCTTTGAAGAGTGTTTCCGTGACCTTCGTGCCCCATGTCGTACCCATGACCCGGGGCATAGCCAGCACCTGTTATGCCCGGGCCAAAGCCGGCAAGCTGACGGGGGGCAAGGAAGAGCTGGATAAAATATATTACGACTTTTACCGGGACGAGCCGTATACGCGGGTGATGCAGCAGTGCCCGGAGACCAAGCACACCTGGGGCAGCAACTTATGCCTGCTTTACCCGGTCATACACCAGAAGACCGGCAGGGTGGTGGTGATAAGCTGCATAGACAACCTGGTCAAAGGCGCTGCTGGACAAGCAGTGCAAAATATGAATATAATGTTTGGTTTTCCTGAGACGGCCGGGCTGGAAGCCCTCCCCATCTATCCATAGAGAATCGTGCCCCCATCGTCTAGAGGCCTAGGACACCAGCCTTTCAAGCTGGGCACAGGGATTCGAATTCCCTTGGGGGCACCATTTATCTTAGTCTCCATCTTAAGGCAAAACTTTTTAGCCGAAATTTCATTTTTTGCATTTTGCTGAACTTTTTTAATTTTCATTTAGCTTTACCTCCATCGTAAGATTTGCTTAACTTTTTGCTTAACACTTCTTCATGCGCATTTCAGCCTTATATAAATCATCCATCCTTTGCTGTGCTATCTCCACCTCATTGCCTGTAAGATGAAAATCTCTCAGCGATTTTGCCACTTCTTTCATGGATTCTTGTAGGTTATTCATAGCTTTTCTTAATACCTCTTCGAAGGCATCTATTCTGTCAGCAAATGGACGAAGTACAGCGTATAAATGCTTTGCTTTACGTAAAAAGTATTCACGCTTAACACTCTCTTCCTGCCTGTATTTATGATATTCAACTTTGAAGACTTTTGGTGTCATTTTACATTTAAGACGAGGATTTGCTTTATTCCATTTATCACACATTAACTGCCAGTCGATGCGATTACTGGGTTTTAAGTTCTGTGCTTTCAAGTCATCGAACGTTAGATTAAGGTCTGCAACAAAGCTTACTTTCTTTAAGCGTTTTTCAAAAGATTTCTTATATCTTTTTTTGTTAGCCTCTCCAATATGCTCAGCATCAGAATTGTAAAGAGCATTGTTAAGGTGATTCCTTGACCAAACAGCTAATAGACCACAGTAATCGGGAAGCATGTCCTCAAAATCTTCCGAATCAACTTCTGGGTCATGTGCATCCCTGAAGAACGTATTTTCTATATATTGTCGTGTTTCTTGGTCAATTGGAATGCGATAACGCTCTTCCATCTCTACCCAAATTTGGGATTTCTTATTCTCTGCTTCCTGCTCTGTTGTCATATTAATGATTGAAAGGTCATTTATTTATATCTAATGTACTGTATATATTAATACATATTAAGCAGTTTGTCAAAGTCTATTTTAACGCAAATAGTGAGTCCCCGTATTAGAAGTCAATGAATTGTAGCTAATTATGGGATGTTATACTAACAGTGAACATATCGATTACTTTAGTAGGAGAGAATTATGACAAAGTTAAGTACAGAAGAAAGCTTGGTCTTGGATGTGCCAGAGGCAGGAAGGCTGCTCAACCTGTCGAGAGCCACTACATATTCCCTTGTTCACCAAGGCTCAATCCCCTCAATACGTCTGGGTAAACGATTGGTTATTCCAAAGGCTGCTCTGATGAAAATGTTATCTGAAACAAGTAACAAAAACATGGGAGCAGAGGCTGCAACTGGGGACTGTGTTGATATTTACAAACCAAGTCACTGCAGTCCAGCAACACATACAACCCAAAGGTAACACTTGTAGAACGGAGGCTTTGACCACTCTACAAACTACTCAGGGAAAATAATAGAGGAGACTATGTACTTTAATAGAGTACTTGTATAACACTCATACCTAAAAATAAATATCAGGAGGGTAATCATGAATGAGTCTATTTATTTAAAGGAAGTACTAAATACTGCAACAGATTGGCTAAGTGCGTTTGAATGGGATTGGTATGTCAAGTTAACCTTCAAACATTGTACTGGATATGATGAAGCCATTTCAAAATGCATTAGATGGGAGAGGAAAACTCTTAACATGGATAAAACGTCTAAGATGGATTATTTCTTGGTTTTTCATACTCCCTTCCATTACGATTACCCTGAGTATATTAGTGATAACAATCCTCGAAATAAAACTATTAATGTTTATCTTCTTCTGTGTGGTCTCACAAATGAACAGCCAAGTAGGTTAATAAAAGAATGGGGAAGCTTAGGACAAATTGACTCGCTTGAACGCTATGACAGTAATAGAGGGGCAAGACATTATCTGGACGAGATATTGCTCAGTCGGAGACATCTAA
>JBFYUA010000081.1:0-8253 GCA_041300305.1 Dehalococcoidia bacterium
CGATGGTTTCCGGCGTAAGTTCCCGCGGCGTGGTTTCGAGCGAGATGCGTTTCACCTCGAATTTCGAGCGCAGGTAATTTATGAAGCCGGCTAGTTCGTCCATCAGCACCGTGGGCGTGCCGCCGCCGAAGTAGAAATCATTGAACTTGAAGCCCAGGGAAGCATACATGCCGACCTCTTTGCGCAGGTCGGCGAAATAGATGCGGGCCTGGTCTTCCCTGAAAAGGTAGCGGTTGAAGCAGCAGAAGGGGCAGAGGGTGCGGCAGAAGGGGATGTGGACGTAGAGGGAGACCCGGTCGCCGCGCGTTTTTCCCTCAGAAGCTATGCGTGAGAGGTCAACTTCACCTGTGAAACCAAGGAATTTCTTGCCTTCGTAGCGTACGACGGAGCCGACGAACCAGGGGATCATGACTAAGAATTATACACCAGGGGACTTAGATTGCCACAGCCGCTGCGCGGCTTCGCAATGACGTGTCTAAACGACGACCCCTCTCCCTGGCAGGGAAAGGGGCCTATTCTATTCGTGACAGTGCCGTATTTCAGCCCGATGACCATGAAAGCTCCCGTCACCGCGCCGCAGGTTTCGCCCATGTGCCCCACCCGCCGCCAAAGGCCGCAGCTACTCTATAGGCCATTATGGGATCCAGGCCGAACTCCTTCCCGAAGGAGGATAAAACAGCCTGAGAGCAATTGAATCCCTGTTTGAAGGTAGAGCCGGCATTTTCAGCTTTGCTCATGATACACACTCCGCTTGTTTATTCCGTTTTACTGCGCTTACCTTTATGCTCCTGACGGCTTTCCCGACCTTGCCGAAGTCACTCTTTGAAATCTTCTCATTTTCCATTACTGCCTTCAATGTCGGGTCGTCAGACATGAACTCGATACCAAAGCTGGTCTCATCTACAACCCTGACCTCTGCAAAGCCGGCGTTTTTTATGGCGTCCAGGTATTTCTCCTTTCTGGATGCGCCTGCCAGGCAACTGATATACGCAGCAACGGATTTCCGGACTGCCGCCGGCAACTCCTCTAAAAGGACGATATCGGATACCATTAGCCTGCCACCCGGCTTTAGCACGCGGAATGCTTCCTGGAAAACCCTCTCTTTATCCGGTGAAAGGTTGATAACACAATTGGAGATGACAGTATCGACGTATCCGTCAGCCACCGGAAGGTTCTCGATCTCACCCAGTCTGAATTCAACGTTTTTACAGCCGCTTTTACAGGCATTTTCCCTGGCCTTTTCCAGCATTTCAGGGGTCATATCCACACCTATAACCTTGCCCTTTTCCCCTACACGCCGGGCGGCCAGGAAGCAATCAAAGCCTGCGCCCGACCCCAGGTCAAGCACCACATCCCCTTCTCTCAGTGAGGCCAGCGCCACCGGATTGCCGCAGCCCAATCCGAGGTTGGCCCCTTCCGGGACGGAGTTGACGTCCTCGTCTGTATAACCAACCTTTTTACTTATGCCTCTGGCAGTGTCAGCCGTTCCGCAGCAACTGCTGGTTTGAGGCGTGCAGCAGGAACTGCCTACTTTAGCTACCAGGGCATAGCCTTTCCTGACGCTTTTCCGGATCTCTTCTTTTTTCATTATTTACCTGCTTGTAAATACTATTTTTGCTTTTCTGCCTGGCAGCAATCCATCCACTTTTTGCGCGTCTCCTCCGGGATGGGCATGCCGGCACAGCGGTCCTTCATCATCTTGATCATGCCTTCCATTTTGGCCTTGTCGCTGCAGCAACTCATGCACGTTTCCATGAAGGAACCCTCCTTCTTGCCGGTTTTGGCCTCACCCTGCGCGCCAGTTGTTTTTGTTGACTCTGTTTCCATTTGAATCCTCCTAAATTTTATAATACTAAAATTCGAAACAAATCGAATAATTAGGCGAAAAAAATATCACGCGCATGTGGTACGGTTAAAGAAGTGCGAAAGGGAATCAAGCACCCGGGGGTCGACCCAGCATTCGATGCGCTGACCCTGCCGCCTCGTCTTAATCAGGCCAGCGTTGTGGAGTTCCTTGAGATGGTGCGACACCGTCGAGGCGGCTATATTGAGGTTGCTGCCCAGATCCCCCACGCACTCGCAGGCCTGATCATTTTGACATGCGATGCCCCCTGCGCCGCAGGAGGCCAGGCGCAGAAAAATTTTAAGGCGGTGAGTATTGGACAGCGCCTTGAACATATCTGCGTATCGATCAATGTCAGCGGTATCTTTCGACATGTTTAGAATTATAAAAGTATTTATATGGTTTTGTCAAGTCCAGCTACAAAATGCACGTAATTACCGGCGCCGCCTCATGACCCGGCCATGTTATTCCATAGGAATTGACTAACAGCAATTGCCGTAGCATAATGTTGGACGTAGGATTTCTGATTTCCGACGCAGGAGATTTGCTATGAGTAAAGACGCCGATATAAATATAGTCCTTCGTGATAAGAGGCAGCTAACGCTGCCCCGTGATATATGCGAGCAGCTCGGCATCGGGCCGGGGGACAGGCTGACGCTGTATGTGGAGGATGGGGCGCTGGTAGCCAAGCCGAATAAGACCATTGCGCTGGAGGCATTACACGAATTGCAGAGGATGTTTAAGGAATCGGACATCACTTTAAAGGAATTGCTGGAAAATGGCCGCCGTATAAGGCGGGAGCTGGTCAAAGAATATTACGGGGACAAGCTCTGAATTGCGCATCTTCCTTGACAGCAATGTATTAATTTCGGGGATTTATTCTCCGGTTGGCCCTCCCTATAAGATATTGCGGCTGCATTTAGCAGAAAGGCTACGCATTGTTGTATGCCAATTGGTTATTAATGAAGTCATCAGAAATCTGAGAGCCAAAAAACCGGAAGGCCTGCCCGTTTTATACCAACTGTTATCTAATGCACCCCCTGAAATAGCCGCAAATCCGAGTGTAGAGGATGTTAATATATGGAAGGAATATTTGGATGCTGAAGACTCAATAATCCTGGCCGCCGCCATTCATGCACGGGTGGACTGTTTTGTAACCGGCGACAAGCATTTCAATTCGGCCGCGTTGAAATCTCAGAAATTGAGCCTTAAAATCCTAACCCCTGCGGAATTTGTAGCTGCTCATAAATAGCCGGGCAGGCCGGTCGCCAATAGTCAGGCTGTTGCTATTTACCGGCATGGCGCCCGAGGGCGACGGCAGCCGCTCCCAGCGCGGCCATAAGGCGGGGGTTTTCGGGAACAAGGGTTTTTACGCCCAGTTTCTCGTCGATAGCCTGCACCAGCCCGATGTCGAGCGCGCCGCCGCCGATGACCGCGAAATCTTTTTCCAGCGCCACGCCGCGCGACATGCCGCTTATCTTGTCGGCGATCGAGCGGTGGATGCCGGCCAGGATATCCTCGGGGCTGTCGCCCTGCGATATGCGCGTGATAACCTCGGTCTCGAGGAAAACGGTGCAGGAGGTGGAGAAGCTGGAAGGTTTGGTGGCCCTGAGCGATAACGGGCCGATATCGTCTATGCTTATCTGCAAGATGCGGGCCACGACCTGCAGCAACCGGGCGCTGCCGGTAGCGCAGATCTCGGAGACGTTAAAGTTGATGACCCGCCCGTTTTCGTCCATAGTGATGACCTGGCTGCCCTGGCCTCCTATGTCTATGATGGTGCGCACGCCGGGGAAGGTGAGGTTCACGCCGCGCGCGTCGCAGATTATCACACCGTGATAGCTATCGGCGCCGGCATTGTGCCCGCCGATACCGGTGGCAGCGCTGGACGTTATATCAGCAGGTTGAAGGCCGGCCTGTTTGAGCGCCTCGGCCCTGACCGCCGCAGCGGTGGTGGCATAATTGGTGCCTGAGGGTATGACACCCGCACCCACGATTTTATTTTGACCATCGATTACCACAGCTTTGCTGGCTGCCGCGCCGATGTCAACGCCCAGGAAATATCCGCTCACCGGCCCTTCTCCGTGAATTCTATATAGGCTTCGCTGAGCTGTTTTTTCTGCATCTGGTAATGGCCGTCCTGCACCAGCTTGAAGGCCTCATCGCGTGCCAGTATGGCGGCGCCTAATGCGCCAGTGATGAGGGGCTCTTCCGGCACCAGGACTGGCATACCCAGCACGGCTTCCATGGCTTTGACCATGCCCGAGTTCTTGGCCACGCCGCCGGTGAAGACCACGGGGGGCTCCACCTTGAGTTGCCTGGCCAGCTTGACCACGCGCGTGGTCACGGCGATGTAAACGCCGGCCAGTATATCGGTCAGTGGCTGTCCCTCAGACAGGCGGGAGATTATCTCCTGCTGGGCGAAAATAGTGCAAAGGCTGTTTATCTTGACGGGCGTATCGCTCTGCAGCGATATCCGGCCCATCTCGTTAAGCTCCAGTCCCAGCGTCTCCGCTGCCACCTCCAGGAACCTGCCCGTGCCAGCGGCGCATTTATCGTTGGTGAGGAAGTCGGTCAGCCGGCCGCTCTTTATCTTGAGCACCTTGGCGTCCTGGCCGCCGATGTCGATGGCAGTCCTCACCTCAGGGAAGAGTGAGGCGACCCCTTTGGCATGGCAGGTAAGCTCGGTGACCTGCTTGTCGGCGAAGGGGACGTTGACACGGCCGTAGCCGGTAGAGATGATATAGGCGACCTGGTCGAGCGTGACACCTGCCTTGAGCAGCACATCCTCCATGACCTTATTGGCGCGGCGGCGGTGCTCGGCGCCGGTGGGGCCGACCACGTAGCCGCACATCACTCCCCGAGCGTCCACCACGGCCGCCTTGGACATCGTGGAGCCGATATCGATGCCGGCGAAAAAGAGTTTTGAAGCTTCGTTTTCCATGCGGGGCTTGCAGCTTTACCTCAGCCCAGTGTCTCCACGAATGCCTCCACCCTCGTTTTAATCGGGGCCAGCGACCTTTCGCTGTAGTCGTGTTCTATGTAGATGCTGGGTATGCCCAGCGTATCGAGGTAATGCCTCAGGTTGGGCACTTCGTAGCCGTGCGTGTCGCAGTACTTGACGCTCTGCAGTACCACGCCTTTAACATGCCAGTCGGTAACTGCCTTCTTTATATAGTTGAACCTGCTATCCAGGTCCTTATCGTAATCGCGCTCGGTTTCCTGATGCTGCGTATCGCGGTAGGTGCGCGGGCACTTGATATCCACCAGGTAGCGCTGCGCCAGCGCGTGCAGGTCGTAAGGGGCCTTGACGTCCGCCCAGAAGGCCCGGGTGCCCACGCAGGTGTCATCCACTACGACGTCGGCGCCGGCGCTCTCTATGAGCTCGTAAAGCGACGTGTTGTCGAAAACCGGGCCCCACACCATCAGGCGCGCCTTCTTTTGGGACGGCTTGATGCTGCGCTCTTTGACGTCCTTGATGACCTCTTCCAGCAGTTCGTTGCCCTCTTCCACAGGGAGGCTGAAAAGTGAAACCATGATTTCAAGGTTCTCCATCGAGGTAAGCTTAGGCGGGTCGGATTTGCGCAGGTCGTAAAGCTCCCTGACCAGCTTGCGTTGTTTATTGTGCAGCTCGCAGGCTTTTGTGAGCTTGTCCTCGCTTAGCTTTTCCCCCGCCAATTCCTCGATGTGCTTTTTAAAGAAATTTATCTGGCCTTCGAAGTAATCCACGGCCGGCGCGTGGTCGGTATGGGGCACATCGATGAGGTGCGTGAAAGGTGCGTCTTTAATATAGTCGCGCCAGGCAATGATAGTGGTCATGCCGATATCGCAGGTGTGTGCGCCCACGGCGCCGTCCAGGAAATCAAATTTACCCTTGATGCCCAGGTCAATAATGCTGCGCAGGAAGGGACAGACCACGGTAGTGGAAACCTGATCGGCGGCCGTGATGGGTTCGCTCATATCGCCGAAGATGCGGAAGGGCACCATGCCCATCGCGGTTATTATCTCAACCGGCGGGTACAGGCAGATATAGCCGATTATCTTCTTGCCGGATTTGCGCAGCTCGCGCATGCGCTTGCCCCTGTCAGCATAGATCTCGTGCGCCCGGGAAAGCCCTTTAGTAGTAGCTGTTACCATTTCAATCTCCCTGTATAATTATTGGCTACCAGTCCAGCCCCTTGGATTTCCTGACCTTCCTGTAGTGGTCCATGGTCTGCTCAAAAGCCTCGGCCCTGGCCAGCACCTCCTGCGGATTGAAGACACGCTTATCGATGATATCGCCTTCCACCCACAGGCTGGGTATATCCAGTTTCTCCTGCTCCCAGTGCTGCACGGTGCGCAGGCTGCAGCTGGCGGCGCGGCAGGAGATGAGCGGGTGCATGAAAAAGCCGTCCGCTTTGAAGCCGCGGGCGATCTTGAGGTAGGTCTCGACGATGGGATTCTGGATGCCTTCTGCCTTGGCCTCGGGGAATACGTTGAACATGAAGTTGCGCGACAGGCGCGCCAGCTTCTCGCAGGGGTCGCTGTACTTGCTGAGGTCGGGCGGCTTGGGGTTATGATAGCCAAAACTCTCAAATACGAAGTTCCAGCCCATCTCGGCCAGCTTGTCGAAGAATTTGAGGCTGTGCCAGGGCGGCAGTTCGGCAAAGATAAGACGGTAACGCTCAGGGTAGTTGATGCCCGACTCTTTATTTTTTACCCGTTCCTGCACCTCGGCCAGCATGTCCTGGTAGCACTTGAGCGCCACCTTCATGTCTCCGGCGAAGAAGAGGGAGGGAGGCATGCTGCTCCAAAAGTCAGTGGCGTGCATGGGACCCGGTATGGCCTTGCGCGCCTCGCTTATATTGGAGGTAGTCTCGTGTATTTTAACGGCCAGGTCGATAAGCTCTTCGAGTTTAGCCCAGTCCATTTTTTGCTTGAACAGTTTCTCCAGGAAAGAGATGAAATCCTTCAGTTCCTTTACCAGGAACTTCACCTGGTAGTCCTCAAGTTCAGGTTCAGATCCCTCGTAAGTGGCCATCATCGGCATCTCGAGGCACCATTCCGGCGCGTCGAAGTAGCGGGCCAGTGACTGGAACCACTTAAAGCGCGCGTCGCAGATAATGCCGGAACCCAGCAGCAGGGCCGGCTTGGCCATACCGCCCAGCGGCGCATCGGGCGGTATCTTGCCGCCGTGCTCTTTCATCATGCGGTAGGAATAGCCGATGGTGCTCCTGCCGTAGCCGCACATGTGGGTGGGGAAGCCGTCCGAGTCGGAGGCGTCAAGGAACGGTTCGGCGGCGCCGGAAGCTGCCAGCAGGGTGGCATAATTTTCAGGATAGACGATATTCAACCCCATGGCTTTGAGGGGAAGGTCCCCTTCCCAGTAGTTGAGCATTGACCAGACAGTCGGCTTGCCCTCGCTGCTGGCCTTGAGTGTATCGATGTAATCCTGCTGCACGATGTTGCGCAGCGGGTACATGCTCTTGAGCCGGTTGATGGCCCTTTTCTGGTCGGTTTTGGCGGGAGTCGCGGTTTCGCTCATCTTGCACCCCTTTTCGCGGATTTATTACTGACGATGGGAAAACACTGATTTAAAATGGTAAAACATTAAGCGGCTAATTGCAAAGCAGGGTTAAACCTCGCGCCGGGCGCCGCCTAAAGAAGTCCTGCCGCCTTTAAGTCCGTTACAAATTTTTCACCGGCGGCGGACCCGGCACGGTAGAAGACCGCGGGTTTGCCCAGGGGGGCGTTCGCCTCAACGTACAGGCCCTTATCTGTATCGCCGTAGCGCTGGCCGGACCAGAGGTGCACCCATTCCCCTGCGGGCAGGTACAGGCGAACTTTGGTCTGTCCTTCGTCCAATACCGGTGCGACCATGAACTCGGAACCCACCATGAACTGCTGGTAATTGATGCCGTAGACCTCGGGGTCGGCGGGGTAGTGAATGAAGGGATGGCGCACCATCGGCAGGCCGCCGGCGGCTGCTTCCTGTATAAGCAGGCTGCGGTAGGGTTGCCAGGCCACGTAGACTTTGGCGAAGCGGCTAAACTGTCGGAGCGTATCCTCGTCCGTGTAAAACTGCACGTTGGCCTCGGGCAGGTTCCCCTCGTGGGTGCGGTAAACAGAAGTGAAGGCGTTGAGCTCCATCCAGCGCAGCAGCAGTTCCTTGCTGCGATGGTAGTTCATAACGGGGTTATTGATAGTGGTATAGCCGCCGATGTCGCTGTGGTTAAAGCTGAAGCCCGACAGGCCCGAACTGAGCAGGCCGGTAACGGCGCTCTTGATGCCGTCATTACGATCCCAGCTTACCATCTGGTCGCCCTGCCAGAAGAGGGTCGAGTATCGCGGGCTGCGGGTGTAGGCTGCGCGGGTAAAGAAGACAGCCTCCTTGCCCAGGCCTGCTTCCTCGATGGCCTCGCGGTTCAGCC
>JBFYUA010000201.1:0-3028 GCA_041300305.1 Dehalococcoidia bacterium
GATTCACCTGACTCTGCCAAAATGCCCAACTGGTTGCCGGCCCCGTCTATCGGCAGCTTTCAATTGACGCTGCGCCCCGACTGCAGCAGTAACGGTTACCTGTGCCTGTCCGCACTATTGATGGCCGGCCTCGACGGAATCGAAAACAAAATCGATCCGGGTGAGCCTTTCGACAAGGATACTTACACTCTCAGCGCCAAAGAATCCAGAAAGTTGAAGACTGTCCCGGGTTCACTCGAACAGGCTATCAATGCCCTGGAAAAGGACCACAAGTTCCTTCTGAAAGGCGATGTCTTCACCCAGGATGTTATCGATGTCTGGATAGATTATAAGCGGACAAAGGAGATCGATGAGATCCGCTTAAGGCCCCACCCTCACGAGTTTTACCTGTATTTCGACATTTAGGACTTTTTCAACAGGGGATAGGCGCAGGTTAAGGCCTGAGCCTATCCCTTTACACCTGCAATTAAATTTTGGACACAGTAACAATGGTTTTGACTTTGCAGCGGATTTATGTTTTGATTACGAAGCGCCACAATAATATGTTAGGGAGGAAATATGGTAATAAAAGACCGGGCAGAAGCCGTAGAATATGTGCTTAAAATGGCCAGGGAGCACAATATTAAGTTCATCAACCTGTGGTTTACAGACATACTTGGCTTCCTCAAAAGCTTTTCTATCACCATCGAGGAGCTTGAACGTGCCATGGAGGAGGGCATGGGCTTTGACGGCTCATCCATCGAAGGTTACGCACGCATCGACGAAAGCGACATGATAGCCCTCCCCGATCCCGATACCTTCCAGTTGCTGCCCTGGAGGCCCAAGGAACAGTCGGTCGGCCGCATGTTCTGCGACATCTACAAGCCGGAAGGGACGCCCTTCGAGGGCGACCCCAGGTATATACTCAAGAAGAACCTCAAGCGCGCTGCCGACCTTGGCTATACCTTCTATGTGGGACCCGAGCTGGAATTCTTCTATTTTAAGGATAACAAGGGCACCGAGACACTCGATTCCGGCGGCTACTTCGACCTGGTCCCGCTGGATATGGCGGTCGACCTGCGCAGGCAAACGGTGCTGGCGCTGGAGGAGATGGGCATCGGTATCGAATACTCGCATCACGAGGTGGCCCCCAGCCAGCATGAGATTGATATGCGCTACACCGACGCCCTTACTATGGCCGACAATGTGATGACTTACAGGCTGGTGGTCAAACAGGTAGCCATGGAGAACGGCGTGTACGCGACCTTTATGCCCAAGCCGATATTCGGCGAGAACGGCAGCGGCATGCACGTGCACCAGTCGCTTTTCAAGGGCGAACGCAACGCTTTCTTCGATAAGAACGACCCTTTCCACCTGTCGAAAATCGCCAGGAGTTATATAGCGGGACTGCTGAAGCACGCCCCCGAGATAACCTCGGTTACCAGCCAGTGGGTCAACTCCTACAAGCGCCTGGTGCCCGGTTACGAGGCCCCGGTCTACCTGTCCTGGGCCAGGCGCAACCGCGCCGACCTGGTCAGGGTGCCTGAATACAAGCCGGGACGCGAAACGGCCACCCGCGCTGAGTACAGGTCGCCGGACCCGGCCTGCAACCCCTACCTGGTCTTCAGCGTGATGCTGGCAGCCGGCCTGGACGGCATTGAAAAAGGGATGGAGCCGCCCGCGCCGGTAGAGGAAAACGTCTACGAGATGTCCGCCGAACAACGGAAACGCCGCGGCATTAAGACACTGCCGGGCAGCCTCGATGAGGCGGTGGCGCTGACGGAGAAGAGCGCGCTGGTGAAAAAAGCTCTGGGCGACCACCTCTTCGACGCCTTCATTAAGAACAAGAAGCTGGAATACCAGCAGTACCGTATACAGGTGACGGAATACGAAATAAAGAAATACCTGCCCATCCTGTAGCCGGACATAAAGCAGATAATCTACGCCGCCTGTGTAAACAGGCGGCGTAAATCTATTATAATGGTCTCACTATGAAAATCGGCATCCTGGCCCTGCAGGGCGCCTTCATCGAGCATATACAGATGTTCGGTAAAATCGGCGTGGAAGCTATCGAGATCCGGCTGCCCGGCCAGCTTGAGCACCTGGAAGGCTTGGTCATACCCGGCGGCGAGAGCACCACCATGATGAAGCTGATGCACAGTTACGGCCTGGTGGCCCCCATCAGGGAAATGGCCTCAAGGCTGCTCCCGGTCTGGGGCACCTGCGCCGGCATGATATGCCTGGCGAAAACGGCGGTCAACCCGGACTCTTCAGCCATGGAAACGCTGGAGCTGATGGACATAACTGTCAGGCGCAATGCCTTCGGAAGGCAGGTGGACAGCTTCGAAGCCGGCCTTCAGTTCACTGGGCTGACGGACGGGCCTTTCCACGGCGTCTTCATCCGCGCCCCCTTCATCGAAAAAGCCGGGAGCGGCGTTCAGGTGCTGTCAACCTTGCCCGACGGGGAAATAGTGGCCGCCAGGCAGGGGAAGCTGCTGGCGACATCTTTCCACCCCGAACTCAGCGGCGATCCCAGGATCCACCGCTACTTCGCCGACACTGTTGCTGCGTAGATTTCCCGGTCTTTATTTCACCAGCGCCGGCACGGGCTGGTTGGTTATCATTTTATTGAGATATTCCTCGGCCCATTTAATCAGCTCGTCACCCTTCAAATCCGATTTATAATCCGGTGTAAGGCCGGTTTCGCTAATGAGTGTACCGTTGGGCGTATAGTAATGGGCGGTGGTTATCTTGATAGCCGAGCCATCCTCCAATTTCACGATATTCTGCACACTGGCCTTGCCGAAGCTTTTTTCACCGGCCAGCCTAGCCCTTTCGTTATCCTGCAATGCACCGGCTACAATTTCGCTGGCGCTGGCGCTGCCGCCATTTATCAATACAATGAGCGGTATGTCCTTGGCCATTCCGCCGGACCTGACCTTTTGCACGGTCTCCAAACCATCTTTATCCACTATCTTGACCACGATACCCCTGACTAAAAACTGGCTGGCCACATCCACCGCCTGGTCGAGTATGCCGCCGGGATT
This sequence comes from Dehalococcoidia bacterium, assembly GCA_041300305.1. Classification (GTDB taxonomy): domain Bacteria; phylum Chloroflexota; class Dehalococcoidia; order GIF9; family UBA5629; genus CAIMUM01. Next base: position 3,027 of record JBFYUA010000201.1, read on the forward strand.
GT
>JBFYUA010000084.1:0-3404 GCA_041300305.1 Dehalococcoidia bacterium
GAAGCGATAAGAATATTTATGCAGGTATAGGGGGTATCGGTAATATCGTCAGTACCGAAGGTAGTATTTACCGCTGGACCATGGAAGGCAGCGCCGGCACCGGCTCCCTAAAGGCCAGCACCGACTGGGATCCCCTCGAACCACCCGACAGCGGCTATTATGGCGTCTGCATGCTCAACAGCGTGCTCTACGGCGCCTGGAACACAGACGCCGATCCGCCCATTGATTACAGCAGTGGCGCTGACCGTACGCTGGAGGCCAGGGTCAGGGTGCCCCCACCACCATCGTGGGACCAGTTAGTCGACGGACTACCGCTGTTGGGCAGTCCCGACCAGGTCGAGTTCACACGTGAGCCAACCTCCCTGCACACATCGTCGAACTCCTACAATACGCTCTGGGCAATCGACAATACGGTCTATGATTTCAACAACAGAACGGGCTGCCTGTGGCGGTATATCGATTCGGTGGCCAAGCTGGGACCCTGGCCCACGGCGCCACCGCCCGGGGGCCTTATAGGCCCTGACCCTTCATCGGGGAGGTCTCAGCAGATAGATTTCAGGTGGCGGCCGCTCAGGGACATCTTTGGCTACGACGTGCTGATCGCCAAGGACGTCAATTTCACTTTGCCGCTCAGCCAGGCACTGAGGCTGTCGCCGGTGGATGACCTCACCGGCGCCTGGGTGGTCACGCCCGCCGACCAGGAAAACCCTTCCTGCTGGATATCACCTGGGGTTCTCGAGGTAGGCCGCTCCTATTACTGGAGGGTGCGCGGCTCAAGGTCAATTGGCGACACACCAATCCACAGCCCGTGGTCCCCCACGCTCTTTTTCTCGGTGAAACCGGGGTTCCGCGTTACCGCGGACTATATGGGACCCACCCTGCTGGCGCCGGTGGACGGCATATGCAGCAACTGCAAACCGCCCATACGCTTCAGCTGGTCACCCATTAAGAACGCCACAACCTATGAGTTTATCCTGGCCAGGAACGCTCAGCTTACGGATATTGTCGTGCAGGAAAAGACCAAATCAACGGCTTTTGAGGTGAAAAGTAAACTGCAGCTGGCTACCCCCTACTACTGGCAGGTGAAAGCCGTGGCCCCAATACCCAGCGATCCCAGCCCGGTGGGAACTTTCAGCCTCTCGGAGAATAAGACAACGCCGCAGAAGCCGCCGGCCAAGACCGCCAAACCCGGCGGTGTTGCGGCTCCATCGGATTTCTGGATCTGGATAATCATCGTCATTGTGGTAGTTTTGCTCATGCTTATTAACGCCTACGTCTTTATATCAAGGAGGCGCGACGGATAGCCCTCCGGGACATTGCCGTAGGGGCGGACATTCATGTCCGCCTAAAAAACCGGACAGGCCTGAAGGCCCGTCCCTACGGAATGCCTCGGCTGTATGGGCGTTCCTTCAGATACGCCCTCAAGGGCAAGGTTGATAATGAAAAAAGATAGCTATGAAACCATAGCGGCGCTGGCTGAAAAGGTCAAGGGCTTCCTGGCCGCGGACGAGGGCAGGGCGCTCTACGATATAGCCATGGAAGCGGCCATGCTCGGCCCCTGCCTTGAGATAGGCAGCTTCTGCGGCAAATCAGCAGTATATATAGGGTCGGCCTGCCGGGAAAAGGGCGTTACGCTTTTTACCATCGACCACCACCGCGGCTCTGAGGAGCAGCAGCCCGGCCAGCTGTATTTCGACCCCGATATTTACGACGAGAAAAGCGGCGAGATAAACAGCCTCCCGCTGCTCAGGAATACTTTAAGGACGGCGGGACTGGAGGACACGGTGATACCCATGATTACCGGGTCAGGTGTGGCGGTGAGGAACTGGGCCACGCCGCTGGGCATGGTTTTCATCGACGGCGGACATAGCTATGAAAGCGCGCTTAGCGATTATCAAAACTGGGGCCCTCACCTGCTGGGAGGAGGCTTCCTGGTGTTCCACGATATCTACACTGACGCGTCTAAGGGCGGCCAGGCGCCGCGCCAGGTCTACATAAAAGCGCTGGACAGCGGGGATTTCGACGGACTTCCCATGGTGAATACGCTGGGCATCTTAAGAAAGAGGCATGCCGTGGTGGTCGAAAAGAAGGTTTGTTGCTGACATCGGCCTGAGCATGTCGGCAGCAAGTATGACGGCAGCCGAGGTCCACGTGGGCTTTTCCAGAGGCCATATCTCGTGCTCGGGGAAGGCCACGCCGTACCAGTAGGCGCCGTCCTCGTCACGCATCTGGTGCACCCAGTAATAGATCATGGCTGACTGCTTGTATTCCCCGTGCACCGCCAGCGAGATGGCAAGTTCGCTGCTCTCGGCGGCTGTGACCCACTGCTTTTCAAGGTTGCAGACGGAACCCTTGCCGTGCACTATGAACTTGTCCCAGCTATCGTAAATCCGGCTGAGAGCCTCCTGGCCATTGATGACGCTGCATAGCGCCGGGTAATACCAGTCCATGGCGAAGGCCGAGATATTGACGCCGTCCAGGGGTTCACCATAGGGCAGAGGCATGCCCAGTATAGCCTTGCGCAGCGTCTCGTTGGCCATCTCCCAGTCGCTGTGACCTTCGCCGGCCACTTCGGCTATCTTCAGGGCGCACCTGATGCTGAGGTAAGTAGAGCTGCAACTGGCTATCTGCGCCGACGGGTAGATAACGCCCTGCGCGTCCCGTGCCCAATAGATCTCCCCTTTGGGCCCGCGCATCTGCAGAATGTAGTTAATGGCATTTTCAACACAGGGCCACATCTCCATCAGGAAGGCGCGGTCACCGGTTATCAGGTAGTGGTGCCAGACCCCGACGGCTATATATGAAATGGCGTGTGAGACTTTGTAGGTGTCTTTGGGCAGGCCGTTCTGATAACCAGCATACCAGCTGCCATCGGGCAATTGCACGTCGGCCAGCCATTGATAGGCCTTGCGGGCCTCATCGTGAAAGCTGCCGGCATCGATGGCCATGGCGCATTCAACATGCGTCCAGGGCTCGACTATCCCACCCTCCGTCTCGGGCACCGCCCCCCGTTTCTCCTGTACACCTACTATGCCCTCCAGGGTCGGCCTGAGAAATTCTGCGGACAACAGCTCCTCCATCTCAGGTATTTCAAATGATGTATTGTTATCCACAGTCATATTCTACCCAACCTTAATATAAGCTTGCTTTTCGATGGCGTCGCGGTAAACCTCCGCCGTCTCCTTAGCAGCATTGTCCCAGTTAAACAACCTGGCGACCCTTTCCTTTCCCAGTTCTCCCAATTGCCTGCGCCTGTTTTCATCATCCAGCAGGGCCTTAACGGCCTGCACGATGGCGCCGGTATCGCCGGGCGGCACAAGTATGCCGGCATCGCCGACCACCTCGGGCAGCGCCCCCGCGGTAGTGGATATCACCGGTGCGCCGCAGGCCATAGCTTCAGCGGC
>JBFYUA010000213.1:0-17358 GCA_041300305.1 Dehalococcoidia bacterium
CGAAGAAGGCGGCCTTCCCGCCGCTCGGCCTGCTGACGGTGGCAGCCATGCTGCCCGCCGGGTGGGAACTGAAACTGGTGGATATGAACACCGGGCGGCTTAACGACAAGGATATCAAGTGGGCTGATATGGTCTTTGTCAGCGCCATGGTCGTGCAGAAGGACTCCGCCAAAATGGCTATCAAGCGTTGCAAGAAGCTGGGAGCCACAGTGGTGGCCGGCGGACCGCTCTTCACGACGCAGCACGAGGATTTCCCCTGCGTAGACCATTTCGTACTGGATGAGGGAGAGGTCACTTTGCCCCCCTTCCTGGCGGACCTGGAAAAAGGCGCCCCGAGAAGAATATATTCGTCTAAAGTCCGTCCCGATATCAACCTTACCCCCGTGCCGCGCTGGGACCTCATCAACAAGAAAAAATATTCTTCGATGGTGGTGCAATATTCCCGCGGCTGCCCCTACGACTGTGAGTTCTGCGACATCGTGGTCCTCAACGGTCACCTTCCGCGTACCAAGGGCCGGGAGCAGATGCTGCGCGAACTGGACGCACTGCATGAGACCGGCTGGCGCGACAGCGTTTTCATCGTGGATGACAACTTTATCGGCAATAAAAAGAAGCTGAAAGCGGAGATGCTGCCGGCCATCATCGATTGGTCTCGTAAGAAGCATAGTCCCTTCTCTTTCTTCACCCAAACCTCTATAAACCTGGCGGACGACCGCGATTTGACCGGGCTCATGGTCAAAGCCAATTTCAATATGGTCTTCATCGGCATCGAGTCTCCTAATAAAGACAGCCTGACCGAGTGCGGCAAGTCCCAAAACTCCAGCCGCGACCTGATCGCCGCAGTCAAGACGCTCCAGCAGGCCGGCTTGGAGGTACAGGGCGGTTTCATCGTGGGCTTCGACAGCGATCCCCAATCCATCTTCCAGGACGTTATCAACTTTGTGCAGAAAAGCGGCGTGGTAACGGCTATGGTCGGCCTGCTGAACGCTCCCATGGGCACCCGGCTGCACAAGCGCCTCGAAGGCGAAAAGCGGCTGACCGGCAGCTTCTCAGGTAATAACACCGAATTATCAATTAATTTCATACCAAAAATGAATATAAATAAGCTGATGGACGGCTACCGCAGTATCTTGAACACCATTTATGCGCCCAACCAGTACTACGCCAGGGTAAAAACATTCCTCAGGGTGTACCGTCCCAATCGGCAGAAGACATCGGCGTTGAAATCGCAGAACCTCAACGCTTTTTTTAAATCTCTCTGGGTGCTGGGCATACGGGAAAAGGAACGCTGGCATTTCTGGGACCTGGTGTTCTGGACGACGTTCAAACGCCCGCGCTCATTTTCGGTATCGATGTCCATGGCCATCTACGGCTTCCACTTCCGCAAAATAGCTGAAGACAATGCCAGGCGGCTTAAGTTGATGCAGGCCGAGGTGCTGCCGGTATAGTTGTCCGGCTTGACCTAAAACACTACAATTACACCTGACAGTTTACCGCTCTCAGGAGGGTCATTATCGCCAGTGTAAAAGTCGCCTTGGTCAGATGTGACACCTATGACGAGGACACGGTCTACAAGGCTGTGAGGCAGGGCCTGGAACTGCTGGGCGGCGTCGGCCTGTTTGTAAAGCAGCAGGAAAAGATCGTTTTGAAGCCTAACGTGCTGCTGGGCTCTGACCCCGATACCTGCGTGAACACCCACCCCGCCGTCTTCAAAGCCGCAGGCAGGCTCCTGCAGGAGGCGGGCGTGCAAGTATATTACGGCGACTCCTCTTCAATGGGCAAGTGCGAGGGCAACTGCAGGCGCGCCGGGCTCAAGCAGGTTGGCGATGAACTGGGATTCACCATCGCCGATTTCGACTCCGGACGGGCCGTCAGCCACAAGGATGCGCTGCTGGTCAAGAACTTCACAATTGCCTGCGGCGTATTGGACGCTGACGGGCTGGTCAGCCTGCCGAAGTTCAAGACCCACGGTCTGATGCGCTTTACAGGCGCCGTCAAAAATCAGTTCGGCTGCATCCCCGGCTTTATCAAAGGACAGTATCACGTCAAGCTGGCAGACCCCTACGACTTCGCCGCTATGCTGGTGGATATAAACACTTTTATTAAACCGCGCCTTTACATCATGGACGGTATCCGGGCCATGGAGGGCAATGGGCCGCGCGGCGGCAAGGTAAGCAAGATGAACGTTCTGCTGCTGTCGGCTGATCCTGTGGCGCTGGACGCGACAGCCTGCCGCATGATCAATCTCGATCCCGAGTCTGTGCCCACTTCCCGACCTGGCGAGCAATCGGCACTGGGGACCTATCACGGTGAGAAAATCGAGATATTAGGTGAGCGCCTGGAAATATTTTATACCCCATCCTTTAAGGTGGTGCGCTCCGCTCCCCGGCACTGCAGCAGCGGCTGGCTGCAGTCTTTCGTTAAGAACCAGGTCTGCGAGAGGCCGGCTATTGATAAAGCTAAATGCACGGTTTGCGGGACCTGCGTCCAGATGTGCCCGGTGGAACCCAAAGCCGTGAACTGGCACAGCGGCGATAAAAGCAGGCCGCCTACCTATAAGTACGACCGCTGCATCCGCTGCTATTGCTGCCAGGAAGTCTGTCCTGAAGGGGCCATCTCCATTAAGAACCCTGCCCTCAGCAGGGTCCTGATGAAAGCATAATCCGGCCGTATATTGCAGCTGCCCGCCGGGCTAAAATAATTAAGAAGGGACCCGCTTCTGGCGAAGCGGGTCCCTTAAAATATCTCGCCTAATTCTCTTAGCGCTTGGTATACTGCGCAGCTTTGCGGGCACGTTTGAGGCCGTACTTCTTACGTTCCTTGACACGCGGGTCACGGGTCAATAGCCCGTTCTTGCGCAGCGGGCCCTTGAAGCTCTCGTTTAAAACCACCAGGGCGCGGGCTATGCCATGCTTGATGGCGCCGGCCTGGCCGGTCATGCCGCCGCCCACCACCTTCACCTCGACACTATATTTGCCCATAGTGTCGGTGGCAACGAAGGGCTGCTCGATCATGGACCTGTGGTCAACCAGTGTGAAAAGCTCCTGATAGGGCTTGCCGTTAACGACGATGCCGCCCGACCCTGAGGATAATTTCACCTGCGCGATGGCGCATTTCCTTCTGCCTGTGCCGCGATGATATGTTGCTGTACTCATTTACCAGAGCTCCCTTTGTCAGATTCTTTTACGACGGCCAACTGCGCCTCATGCGGATGCTCGCCGCCGGCATAGACCTTCAATTTTTTATACATAGTCCTGCCCAGCCTGCTATTGGGAAGCATACCTCGCACAGCGTGCTCAATAACGCGCTCCGGGTGCTTTTCCAGCATGTCTCCCAGTTTTACCGCCCGGATGCCCCCGGGGTAGCCGGACACACGGTAATAGATCTTATCTGTCATCTTTTTACCCGTTACCCTGACCTTGGTTGCATTGATGACGACCACAAAATCGCCCGTATCCGTATTGGGGGCGAACATGGCCTTATGCTTGCCGATAAGCAGCTTGGCTATCTGCGAGCACATCCTGCCAAGGGTCTGCCCGCTGGCGTCGACCAGGTGCCATTTCCTCTCGATTTCACTTGCTTTAGGTGCATAGGTTTTCATATTTAAACTCCGAATTATCCGCGTAAATAACCTTCATAAGGCAAAGGCCGTGCGCCGGCGCTGTCGGCCCGGCCAGGCTCAGTTTTTTCATCTCCAATATACTATTAAATTCCTCGATCGTAATTTTTCCAGCCCCCACCCTTACCAGTGTCCCCACGATGTTCCGTACCTGGTGCGGCAGGAACGACTTGGCCCTGATATGGAAGGCCACTTTTTCGCCTTCCCTTTCCACTCCCGCGTCATATACGCGGCGCACCGTGCTCTCCTTCCTGTCCCATCCCGTGACAAAGGAGGCGAAATCGTGCTCTCCGGTGAGCAGTCCGGCCGCCCTGTCCATCAGTCCGGCGTCAAGCCTCGTCATCACGTGGTAACACATATCGTTCTCCAGCGCCACCCGGGGTCTCCTGTTCATTATCTGGTAGCGGTATTCCCGGCTCACGGCGTCCTTCATAACATTAAACCTGTCGCTGACCGCAGCCGCGCCGGCCACTGCTATATCCTCCGGCAGGTAATGGTTCATTCCACTGACGAACTTGCGCGGGGCCAAAATGAAGCCAGTCCTGAAGCTGACCACCTGTCCCCTGGCATGTACCCCGGTATCGGTCCTGCAGGCCGCTGAAACGCGTCTGCGCTCACCGGTCAAGCTTAATACGGCCTTTTCCAGCTCATCCTGCACCGTAGGGCATCCCTTTTGCCACTGGAAGCCGTAATAACGTTTGCCGTTATACTCGACTGCGAGAACGATTTTCCCTAAATTATTAAAGAACTCCACCGCGGACGTGCAACTTACTCCACCATCTCGATGAACCCCATGGGCGCCCGGTCGCCTTCACGCATTCCGAGCTTGAGTACGCGTGTATAGCCGCCGGGCCGTGACTTATACCGGGTGGCATACTCCGCGAAGACTTTATCAACCACTTTTTCATCGAAAATGAAGGCAAGGGCACGCCGCCGCGACGCCAGGCTGCCCTCTTTGCCAAGTGTAATCATCTTATCCGCCAGGCCCCTGGCCTCCTTGGCCTTGACCAGCGTGGTGGTTATTTTGCCGTAATTGAGCAGGTCCGTGACCAGGTTGCGGTATAAAGACCAGCGGTGTGCGGCCGGCCTTCCCAATTTTTTTCCGGAAAGCTTGTGTCTCATTCGTTATCACCTTCAGGGCCGTCATTTTTGCTCCGCCCTTTCTTCTTTTTCTCTTTTTCGGCCGGCGCGCCGGTCACTTCCACGCCGAATTGCTTCAAAACGGCCTCGACCTCTTCCCTGGATTTGACCCCGAACCCTCCAAATGACATCAGGCCCTCAAGTCCCTTTTCCAGTAACTGGCCGGTCATGGTTATACCACCTCGGCGGAGGCTGTTGTAAGTATGCGTGGAAAGGTTGAGCTGCTCCAGCGGCATATTGTAAACGTCGGCAGGAATGGATTTCTGCCAGGCTTCAACTTCCTCTTTAGCCGCGATAGTCTTGGCCAGCCCGGTGAAGCAGTTGAACTGCTCAATAAGTATGCGCACGCTCTCGCTCAGCGCCTCTATGGGATCTACCGTATTGTCGGTCCAGATCTCCAGCACCAGCCTCTCTTTGCCGGCGCCGTGTCCCGGCCCGCTGCTCTCGATAGCATAATTAGCGCGCGTTACCGGAGAGTATATCGCGTCGATGGACATCTCCTTGCTGGTACCCTCGCTGGTCACAATTATGCCAACGTTATCGCCGGTGCTGGCCGGCTGGTATCCCTTATCCACCTTGACATTGAACTCAATATCCAGTCCGGCTTCGGGGGAATCCAGCGTTGCCAGGACCAGGTCCCGGTTGACGATCTCAAAATCCAACGGGTTAGCAGATTCTATGTCCCCGGCGCGCACTTCCATACGGCCCTTGACCTTAAGCTTCATCTTGCCGGCCTCGGCAGATTTGGAAAGTATCTTGATGCGGATATCACGGATATTGAAGAGGAACTCCAGGACGTCCTCTTTCATGCTGGGTATGGTGTCGAATTCCTGTGTAATGCCCTCGATGAGAACTGACGAGACGGCCGCACCGGGCAACGAGCTAAGCAGCACGCGCCTGATACTATTGCCGAGAATTACCCCGAAACCTTTCTCAACGGGTTCGACAACGAACCTGCCGTAATTATCCTGGTAATTGGTGCATTCAATTTTTGGTAAAGCTAATTGGACCAAAAATCCTCCTATCGGGAATAGAATTCCACAATCGATTTCTCGTTGAAATTCGTTTTTGTTTCACCGCCGGCGGGCAATGAAAGGACCCTGCCGGTCATGTTTTCTTTTTCCAGTGCCAGCCATGCCGGGACATCCTTATCTTCGATTTTTTCGATCAGTGTCTTATAATATTCACTCTTGGTGCTTTCTTTGCGCCATTCGATTACGTCACCGGCCTTTACCAGGCATGAGGGCACATCCGTCCTGCGCCCGCTGAGCTTGATGTGTCCGTGACGGACTATTTGCCTGGCCTGGCTGCGGGAATCGGCAAACCCCAGGCGGAAGACCACGTTATCCAGCCTTCGCTCCAGCAGAACCAGCAGGTTATCGCCGGTGATGCCCTGCATACGCGACGCCTCGTCAAAAAACCGGCGGAACTGACGCTCAAAGGTCCCGTAAGTGTATTTGGCCTTCTGTTTTTCCATCAGCTGCAGACCGCGTTCCGATACCTTGGGACGCCGTTTCCTGCCTGCCGCGTGCGGGCCCGGGGGTGTATTCCTGCGTTCGAGGGCACACTTTGCCGTAAAGCACCTTTCGCCTTTCAGCATAAGCTTGGTGCCGGTACGCCGGCATAAACGACAGTAAGCTTCAATATATCTGGCCATGGCTTACACCCGCCTCTTCTTTCTGGGCCTGCATCCATTATGCGGCACAGGTGTAATGTCCCTTATCCCGGTCACCGAGATGCCCGTGGCCTGTATGGCCCTGATGGCAGCCTCGCGGCCGCTGCCGGGGCCGCGCACGAATACCTCAACCTGGCGCAGCCCGTGTTCCTTGGCCTTGGCGGCAGCGCCCTGCCCGGCCATCTGTGCCGCGTACGGCGTGCCTTTGCGCGAGCCCTTGAAGCCGGCTGTTCCCGAGCTGCCCCACGATATCACGCCACCCTTATTGTCGGTGAGCGTGATAATGGTATTGTTAAAAGTCGATGTGATGAAGGCCTTGCCCTCATGAACCAACTTGCGTTCGCGTTTTTTTGTCCTGACCTTTTTTTTCTGCGGCATATTACCTGGTTACTCCTTTATTTCTTGGTAGCGCCGCGCTTCTGTCCGCGCCCGGCGACCGTCTTCTTGGCTCCGCGCTTGGTGCGCGCATTGGTGCGGGTCCTTTGTCCCCTCACCGGCAGATTCCTCTTATGCCTGATACCACGGCGGCTGCCAATCTCTATGAGCCGCTTGATATTCATGGTGACCTCTTTGCGGAGCTCACCTTCGACGCTGAATTCTTTATCTATCCGCTCACGGATGCGGCTGACTTCCTCATCCGTAAGATCCTTCACTTTCCTGGTGGGATCTATCTTCAGCGCTGTCAGTATTTTCTTGCTGCCGCTGGGGCCGATCCCGTGAATATATTGGATGGAATACTGTACCTGCTTTTCCCGGGGTATATCTACACCTGCAATACGTGCCATTTTCTATTCTACTCCTGTGACTATCCCTGGCGCTGCTTGTGTTTGGCAATCACGCAAATCACCCGCACAACACCGCGGCGCCTGATTATTTTACATTTATCACAACGTTTCTTAACCGAAGCTCTGACCTTCATTTCCGATATATCCTTGTTTTTTAAAAAAACCGCCTAATAATATAAGCCTTTCTATACTTTATGTCAAAATAAGCTACGGTTTCTCACTTGAACCGGTAAGTTATCCTGCCCCTGGTCAGGTCATACGGTGAAAGCTCAACCAGCACCTTGTCCGCCGGCAGTATCCTGATGTAATGCCTGCGCATTTTGCCGGATATATGAGCCAGCACCATGTGCCCATTGGCCAGTTCCACCCTGAAAGTCGCATTGGGCAGAGATTCTGTCACGGTCCCTTCGACCTCGATAGCTTCTTTTTTATCCATACGCTAAGTCTATAACACCGTCAGGATTTCTGTTTCGTTACTCCTGATGGCTATAGTGTGCTCAAAATGGGCCGACAGGCTGCTGTCAGCGGTATGCACCGTCCAGCCATTGGCTCCGACGCGGGTTTTCCATCCACCCCGGTTCACCATAGGCTCAAGCGCCATGGTCATCCCCTCTTTAAGCTTCAAGCCTTCGAACTTGACGCCAAAGTTGGGGACCAGCGGGTCCTCGTGCATGTCACGGCCAATCCCGTGGCCGGAATATTCCCTGACCACGCTGAAGCCCTTTGACTCGACATAGCCCTGTATGGCCGCTCCGATATCACCGAGGAATCCTCCTTCGCGGGCGGCATTGATGCCCTCTGCCAAGGATTCCCTGGTGACTTCCATCAGTTTGCGGGCTTCCGGGCTGACATTGCCAACTCCCACCGTAAGGGCGGCATCACCCTGGAAACCCCTGTAAATAACGCCGAAATCCAATGAAACTATATCACCTTCCTTCAGGACCCTTTTACCTGGTAGGCCATGCACGACTTCATCATTGACCGAAACACAGACGCTGGCAGGGTAACCGCGGTAGCCTTTAAATGAAGCACGGGCGGTATCCCATTTGCCCAGTTCCTTCACCGCGATTTCATCGAGTTGCCTGGTTTTCAACCCCGGTTTCACTGCTTCGCTCATTCTTTGCAATACTATCGCCACTATCCTGCCGGCCTGCCGCATGATTGCGATCTCTTCGGCCGATTTAATGATGGTCATCTATTTTTTCTGTTTTAATCCTTTGAGGAACTTTACTATATCCTTGCCCACTTCATCGATATGCTGATTACCGTTGCACTTGAAGAGCCGGCCCTTTTTCTCGTAGTAATCGAGTAGCGGCATGGTCTGATTGAAATACACCTTGAGGCGTTCCTTGATAGTCTCTTCCTTGTCGTCGGCCCGCTGGTAAAGCTCGCCTTCGCACTTATCGCAAACACCTTCTTTCCTGGGCGGCTGGTTCTTCTGGTGGAAAGGTGACTGGCAGGTACGGCAAACCCAGCGTCCGGTCAGCCTGTCCAGCAATACGCCTTCCGGTACCTCTATATATATGGCCTTCTCGATAGCTTTACCCTGTTTCTCAAGGGCCTCATCGAGGGCCCTGGCCTGTTCCAGCGTCCTGGGGAACCCATCAAATACGCAGCCGCTCTTGCAGTCGTCCTTAGCCACCCTCTCGAGAATCATCTTGATGGTTATCTCATCGGGTACCAGCTTGCCTGCTTTCATATATGCTTCCGCCTGCTTGCCCAGGTCAGTCCCGTTCTTGAGCGCGTGCCTGAACAGGTCGCCGGAAGCCACATGCGGCAAAGACATCTCTTTAACTATAATATCTGCCTGAGTACCCTTCCCCGCCCCGGGCGCTCCAAGCAATATAAAGAACATTCTCCATTCCTCCTTACTTTAAGAAACCTTCATAGCGCCGCATAGTAAGCTGCGCCTCTATCTGCTTCATGGTATCCAGCGCCACGCCCACTACAATGAGGATGGCCGTGCTGGACAACGCCATTACCGAGGCATTGGTAATCTGGCCGGCAATGAACGGCATGATGGCCACAATGGCCAGGAAAAGTGCGCCTCCCCACGTGAGACGGTTGATAACACCGTTCAAATAATCCGTGGTGGACTTGCCCGGCCTCACCCCGGGGATGAAGCCCCCCTGCCTCTGCAGGGTACGCGCCAGGTCCATCTGCTCGAAAATGACCATTGTGTAGAAAAATGTGAACCCTACGACCAGCGCAAAATAAAATACCCAGTAAAAAAGCCCGACCGGCAGTTGTGCGCTGGGGTTGAACCATTCCATAATAGTATTGGCGAAATTGGGCTCCTGGCCCGCCGGCGCAGCCAAATAGCTGGCGATCGTGCCGGGGAATATCATCAGTGACATGGCAAAGATCAGCGGGATCATGCCCGCCATATTGACCCTTAGCGGGATATAAGTGGAACCACCCTGCCTGTACATCTTGCCGCCCCTGAAAGCGGTGCGCGCATATTGTACAGGTATGCGGCGGTGTCCCTCGGTGAAAATGACAATAAAAACGACCGTAGCCAGCGCCAATAGAATAAATACACCGATACCGGCCCAATTACCCTTGTCAATCATACCCCGCCCTACCTGTTCCGGCAGTCCGGCGATGATGCCGCCGAAGATGATGATGGATACACCGTTGCCGATGCCCCGCTCGGTGATAAGTTCGCCCAGCCAGACGCACACCATAGTGCCCGCGGTCAGCGACGCGATAATGGCTACCGTCTCAAGCGCGCCCGTCTGCAACACTCCTCCCTGGCTGCGCAGCAGTTGCAACTGGGCAAAACCCTGCAGCGCCGCCAGCGGCACCGTGAGCCAGTGTGTTATCTGGTTTATCCTGTTGCGTCCACCCTCGCCTTCCTCAGAAAGCCTGCGCAGGGCAGGTATCACAGGGACGAGCAGCTGCATGATGATAGACGAGGTTATGTAAGGATAGACACCCATGGCCGCCACGATGAAATACCTCATGGCGCCGCCGCTGAACAGGTCGAGCATGCCCAGCAACTGGCTCTTCTCAAATATCTCCTGGAGCGCGGCCAAGTCCACTCCCGGAATGGGTATATGGGCAATAAAGCGGAAAATAACCAGCATGGCCAGGGTAAAAATCAGTTTCTGCCTGAGGTCGGGCAGGGCGAAGGCGTCCACCATTGCCTGTATCAGGCGGGGCCTTGACTGTGTCTGCGGCATCTTAGATCTCCTCTACCTTGCCGCCGGCTGCCTCAATCTTGCTTTTAGCAGTTGCTGAAAATTTATTAGCTTTAACTGTAAGGGGCCTGTCAAGTTCGCCGCTGCCGAGTATCTTAACGGGCAGCCGGGCAATTTTTACCAGCCCTGAATCTACCAGCGCTTCCAGGCTTACCTCTGTATCGGCATCGAACAGCCTCAAATCACCTACGTTAACCAGGCTGTACTCTATTTTGGCAACATTGGTAAATCCCCTGGTCCAGGGCAGCCTCTTGATGATGGGAAGCTGACCGCCTTCAAACCCGGGGCGCAGGTCCCTGCCGGACCTCGATTTCTGGCCTTTACATCCGCGTGTAGAAAATGTTCCATGCCCGCTGCCATCTCCGCAGCCGACACGCTTTTTTTTATGTTTTGCTCCTGCCGGAGGCTTTAAATTACTTTGATCCATTTTCTTTCTCTTCTATCTCAAGCATATGGTTAACTTTGGCAATCATACCCCTGATAACCGGGGTATCTTCCTTCTCGACCACTTCATTGAGCCTGTGAAAGCCCAGCGCCTTCATGGTCCTTTTTTGGTCGCCCGCATACCCGATATCGCTCTTTATCCACTTGATGCGTATTTTAGCCACTTGCCTTATTCTCCTCGTCCAGCGGCAAACCTTTCCTGCGCCTCACGGTTTCTTTAAAGTCCCGCAGGTTGGCCAGTGCAAGAATCGTCGCCTTGGTAACGTTTACCGGGTTAGCGCAACCCAGCGACTTGGTCAGGATATCCCGAACGCCCGCGGCCTCAACCACGGCCCGCACGCCGCCGCCCGCTATCACACCCTTGCCCGGTGACGCCGGCTTCAGCAGCACCCTGGCTGCCCCGAATTTGGAGAAGCTCTCATGCGGGATAGTGCCGCCCCTGAAAACCACGCTGATGACATTTTTCTTGGCGGATACGCCGGCCTTGCGGATGGCCTCAGGCACTTCCCTGGCCTTGCCCAATCCCACGCCCACGTGGCCCTTGCCGTCACCGACAACCACCAGGGCGCGGAAATGCATATTTTTGCCGCCTTTTACGACCTTGGTGACACGGTCGAGCGACACCAGCTTTTCAGTGAATTCCATATCGCTGATATCGACCCGCGGCATGATGGTATGTACTTTCGTCGCTGCTTTCATACTCAAATCCTCAGAATTTTAACCCTGCTTTACGCGCTGCCTCGGCCAGGGCCTTGACCCTGCCGTGGTATTTGTAACCCCCGCGGTCGAACACCACCTGGCTGATGCCCTTCTCCTGGGCACTCTTGGCCAGTTCAGTCCCGATCAATTCGGCTACCTGTGTCTTATTTTTACCCTTTAACCGGTCTTTCATGCCCTCATTCAGGCTGTTAGCTGAGGCCAGCGTGTTTCCGCTTGTATCGTCGATAATCTGGGCATAAATATTGCTCAGGCTGCGAAATACGCATAGCCTCGGCTGCCCTGCCGTGCCTGTAAGCGTGACCCTGATGCGGGCATGGCGCCTTTTCCTGGCTACATTAGAACTTACTTTTGCCATTCTTATTTCCCTTTCGTAGCTGTCTTGCCAGCCTTACCCGGCTTCAGTCGGAGCTTTTCTCCGGCATATTTAACGCCCTTGCCCTTATAAGCGTCGGGGATACGTATGCGCCTGATTTCGGCTGCTGTCTCACCTACGAGCTCTTTATCAATACCGGCAATGCGAATTTTGGTGTTGCCGTCAACAACGATATCTATTCCCTGCGGCGGGTCGAATTCCACCGGGTGGCTATAGCCTATCTGCAGGGTCAATTTATTCCCCGTCTTCTGCGCCCTGTACCCGACGCCGGACAACTCGAGATTTTTCTCGAATCCCCTGGTTACGCCGTCCACCATATTGGCCAGCAACGACCTGCTCAATCCGTGTAAAGCCCGGTGCTGGCGGTTATCGCTGGGGCGAGAAACAATCAAATTGCCGCTTTCCTCCTTGATACTGATATCCGGGTGGAATTCGCGGGTCAATGTGCCCTTGCTTCCTTCAACTGTAACTTCGCTGCCTTTGATCTTTACCTTGACTCCGGCAGGCACCGCTACGGGCATCCGTCCTATACGCGACACAGGTTCACCTCTCTGAGTTCAATTACCATACATAACATAGTACTTCACCGCCAAGGTTCTTCTTCCATGCTTCCTGCCCGGTCAGCAGTCCCCTAGAAGTGGAAATAATCGCGATACCGAGCCCGCCGAAGACCCTGGGTATCTCCCCTTTGCCTTTATAAACCCTTAACCCCGGTTTGCTCACGCGCTCCAGCCCGATGAAAGCGGGCTGCTTATCGATATACTTGAGCGTAATCTTCATCATGCGCTGCGGCTCGCCCTTAATAATGGAATAATCGGCGATAAAACCCTCGTCCTTGAGAATTTTGGCAATTGGAATCTTCATTTTAGAGGCAGGCATCGTCACGCTGTCATGGCGGGCCATGGCTGCATTTCGTACTCTTGTCAACAAATCAGCAATCGGATCAGTAACCATTGATAAACAACTCCGCTAATAATTTTACCAGCTTGATTTCCGCACGCCGGGCAGTTCGCCATTCAGGGCCAGTGCGCGGAAGCAGATACGGCACATGCCAAATTTGCGCATATATGCCCTCGGCCTGCCGCACAACTTGCAGCGGTTATGCTGCTGTACTTTAAATTTCGCCGGCCTGTTCGCCTTATTTATTTTGCACAACTTCGCCATATTTAAACCCTACTAATTTTTCTTAAACGGCATGCCTATTGCCTCGAGCAGGCGCCTGCCGTCTTCGTCTGTCTTCGCCGATGTCACTATCGTTATCTCAAGTCCCCTGGTTTTGTCCACTTTATCGTATTCAATCTCGGGGAACACTATCTGCTCTTTCATACCCAGGCTATAATTGCCCTGGCCGTCGAAAGCATCCCGCGGCACGCCCTGGAAATCGCGTATCCTGGGGAGTACGACGCTGACCAACTTATCCAGGAATTCGTACATCCTCTTATTGCGCAGGGTGACCATCATGCCGATAGGTGTGCCCTCGCGCAGCTTGAAGGCCGCTATGGATTTCTTGGCCTTGGTTATCACGGCATGCTGTCCTGCAATGGCGGACAAATCCTTCCCGGCCGCTTCCATAGCTTTGGGGTTGGATAGCGATTCGCCCATGCCCAGGTTCAACACTATCTTGTTCACCCTCGGCACTTCCATAATGTTTTTGTAGCCGAACTTTTTAATCAGTTGCGGTACGATTTCCTTATTGTATCTTTCTTTAAGCCTTACCATTATCGGGTTACCTCAAATTAATCGATGATTTCCGAGCAGCTATGGCAATACCTGGCCTTGTTGCCATCCTCGAGCGACCGGTATCCTATGCGCGCCGGTTTATTGCATTTATTGCAGATTATCATAATATTGGAGACATGGATCGGCGCCTCGAGCTCGATAATTCCGGCCTGCCTGGTCTTGCCCTTGGTCTTGGAATGCCGCTTTATCATGTTAAAGCCTTCCACGATCACTTTATCTTTGTCATGCAGGGCTTTGCGCACTTTGCCCTTTTTGCCCCGGTCCTTGCCGGCAATAATGAGCACATTATCATTCTTCTGGATCTTCATCTCAGAGCACCTCTGGAGCGAGGGAAATTATCTTCATAAAATTCTTGTCCCTTAATTCCCTGGCCACCGGTCCGAAAATACGGGTCCCCTTGGGGTTGCCTTTATCATCGAGTATTACAGCGGCGTTATCGTCAAAACGCACGTAAGAGCCGTCCGGCCGGCGGTGATGCTGGGCTATCCTCACGATAACGGCCTTGACCACGTCGCCTTTCTTAACCACGCCGCCCGGGATGGCGCGCTTGACGCTGCAGGTGATAACATCCCCAACGGAGGCATAGCGCCTGCGCGTACCGCCGGGCACCCCGATGCACATCACCTGGCGTGCACCCGTGTTATCGGCAACTTTTAGTCTGGTTAACGTCTGAATCACTTCAGTTCTCCTGGTTTGCCTGTGCCAAATCGTCCTTTAAGACACCGACTATATCCGCTTTTTGAATTATTTCCACGATCCGCCAATTCTTGTCCCTGGACAGAGGCCGGGTTTCCACGATTTTCACAACGTCGCCGATATTACAGGCATTGTCCTCATCATGCGCCTTAAAGCTGGAGGAATGCCTGACAACCTTGTGATACAACGGGTGCCTGCGCAGGTTATCAACCCGCACCACAACCGTCTTTTGCATCTTGTTGCTGGTTACCTTGCCTATCCTTGTTTTCCGGTTTTTTTCCATTTTTTACTTCTTGCCAAGCTCCCTCTCGCGTATTATGGTGTTTATCCTGGCGATCCTTTTCCTTACCTTGGGCAATTCACGATGGTTGACCAATTGCCTGGTTGCCAGCTTGAAGCGCAGGTTAAACAGCTCCTGGTGAGCTTCCTCCAATTTTTTTTGTAATTCGGCGTCACTAAACGCCTTGATTTCAGTGAGTTTCACCTTTTACCTCTTGTTTAAGTGTTTCCCGCGCTACGAACCTGGTTTTTATCGGCAATTTATGCGCCGCCAGGGTAAGCGCTTCCTTAGCCGAAATCTCCTTGATGCCGCCGATTTCAAACAGCATCCTGCCGGGCTTTACCACCGCCACCCAGTGGTCGACAGCGCCTTTACCGCTGCCCATCCTGGTCTCGGCCGGCTTCTTGGTGACCGATTTGTCTGGGAATATCCGTATCCATACCTGGCCCCCGCGGCGCAGGTAACGCACAATAACGCGCCGCGCGGCCTCGATTTGCCTCGACGTAATCCAGTGACCTTCCTCTGCCTGCATACCGAAGTCACCGAAGGTAATCGTATTGCCGGATTGTGCCTTGCCACGCAGGTGGCCTCGATGGCACTTACGATACTTCACTCGTTTCGGTTGTAACACTTTCTCTCCTTACTTCAGGAATTATGTTGCCTTTATAAATCCATACCTTGACGCCTATATTGCCCATGGTTGTATGGGCATCGGCTATGCCATAATCAATATCCGCGCATAGTGTGTGCAGTGGCAACTGGCCCTCACGGACAGTTTCACGCCTGGCGATTTCAGCGCCTCCCAGCCTGCCGGCGCAGCATATCCTTACGCCCTTGGCGCCGGCCTGCCTGGTTTTAAAAGCCGCCTGTTTCATAGCGCGCCTGAAAGCCACCCGCCTTTCCAGCGAATCGGCTATATTGCGCGCCACCAGTGCCGCTTCCGTCTCAGGCTGCTCAACTTCCTTAATGGATAACTTCACTTTTTTGCCGCAAAGCTTTTCCAGTTGCGACCGCAATTCCTCGGCGCGCTGGCCGCCCCTGCCGATAACAATGCCCGGACGGGCGGTGAAAATCGTCACGACTATATCATTCCCCTGCCGGTCGAGCTCTACCCTGGCCACCGCGCCCTCGCGCAGCCTTCGCTTTATCTCTTTACGCAGCTTCAAATCGTCATGCAGTGTTTCCAGGTAATGCTTCTCATTAAACCACTTGGCCTTCCAGCCGCGGATTATGCCGATCCTGAAACCGTAGGGGTGCACTTTATGTCCCAATTATTTTCCCTCCTCGGCAACGAAAACCTTGATATGCGTGGCACGCTTCAATATGGGACTGAAACGGCCCCGTGATTGCGGCCTGTACCTCTTTAACGTGCGGGCCTCGTCGGCCACGATATGCACGACCTTCAATTCAGCGGGATCCATCTGGTAGTTATTTTCCGCGTTGGCAGATGCTGACTTAATTACCTTGGCAACAGCCTTGGCCGCCGGTGTCGGCGTGAACTTGAGTATATTAAGCGCGTCCTCAACTTTTTTGCCGCGCACCATATCCACCACAAGTCTCATCTTGCGGGGCGGTATTCCGATATCTTTGGCCAGTGCTCCAACTCTCATATCTTACCTGCTTATTTCTTCTTGACGGGCGCTGCGGCTGTGGCTTTGCCGACATGGCCGCGGAATGTGCGCGTCATGGCAAATTCGCCCAGTTTATGTCCGACCATATTTTCAGTTATAAAAATCGGCACGTGCCGCCTGCCGTCATGCACACCAATAGTGTGGCCGAGCATTTCGGGCATAATGGTAGAAGACCGCGCCCAGGTCTTGATTACCTGCTTCTCGCCTTTCATATTAAGCGCTTCAATTTTCTTCAGCAGCTTGGGATGACAGTACGGACCCTTTCTCGCTGAACGTGACATACTTAATTTACCCCTTTATTTCGCGGCGTAGCGGCGCCTTACGATCAATTTATCGGATACCTTGCCCACGCGTGTCCTGTGTCCCAGCGCCGGCTTACCCTGCGGCGTCTTGGGATGCATACCGCGCGGAGACCTGCCTTCGCCGCCGCCATGCGGATGGTCACGGGGACTCATGGCAGATCCTCTTACCTTGGGCCGCCGTCCCAGCAAGCGTACCCGTCCTGCTTTACCGTGCTTAATATTCTGGTGGTCAAGGTTTCCGACCTGGCCGATGGTAGCCCTGCATTCATTCATAAAGCGGCGTACCTCGCCGGAAGGCAGGCGGACCATCGTATATCTATCTTCCCTGCCCAGTATCTGGGCTGAGGCGCCCGCGCTCCTGACTATCTGGCCGCCCTTGTTGGGCTCAAATTCCAGGTTATGCACGGCGGTGCCTGCAGGGATCAGGCCCAGGGGCAGGTTATTGCCCGGCTTGACCTCGGCGTTTTCACCTGCTTGAATAGTATCGCCAACACCCACCCCGAGCGGGCAAAGCATATAGCGCTTCTCGCCGTCGGCATAAAAGATCAAAGCTATGCGGGCCGTGCGGCCGGGATCATACTCGATAGCGGCCACTTTGCCCGGCACCCCGAGCTTATCCCTCTTAAAGTCAATGATACGCGTCTTCTGTTTAGCGCCGCCACCCCTGTGGCGTGTGGTTATCACGCCCCTGCTGTTCCTACCCGCTTTCCTTTTCTTGGGTACCAGCAGTGCTTTTTCCGGCGTCGTCTT